>JAYUKK010000231.1:0-9359 GCA_043764515.1 Microbacterium sp. | reverse complement strand
TGGAATGGCCCGATGGGCGTGTTCGAGTTTCCGGCCTTTGCTGGCGGAACCCGCGCGGTCGCCGAAGCACTTACGCGTGTTTCGGGCCTCGGCGTCGTGGGCGGTGGCGATTCTGCTGCTGCCGTGCGTGCGCTGGGCTTCACGAACGATGATTTCGGCCACGTCTCCACCGGAGGCGGGGCCAGCCTTGAGTTTCTCGAAGGCAAGAAGCTCCCCGGCCTGGAGGTCCTCGGATGGCAGTAGCACGCGTCCCGCTCATCGCGGGCAACTGGAAGATGAACCTCGACCATTTGCAGTCGATTGCCTTCGTGCAAAAGCTCGCGTGGAGCCTGCGCGACGCCAAGCACGACTACGCCCAGGTCGAGGTTGCGGTGTTCCCGCCCTACACCGATCTGCGCAGTGTGCAGACCCTCGTCAGCGCCGACAAGCTCGACCTGCGTTACGGCGGGCAAGACCTGTCGGTGCACGATAGCGGCGCCTACACGGGAGAGATCTCGGGTGCGTTCCTTGCCGCCCTCGACTGCCGTTACGTGATCATTGGCCACAGCGAGCGTCGGCAGTACCACGCGGAGTCCGACCAGATCGTCGCCGAAAAGACCGTCGCCGCCGTTCGCCATGGCCTCGTGCCTGTGGTGTGTGTGGGGGAGACCGCTGACGACCTCGAGAAGCATGGCCCGTCGGCCGTGCCCGTCGCTCAGTTGCGCGTTGTGCTCGATGCTCTCGCCGCCGACGCGGATATCGTCGTGGCCTACGAGCCCGTCTGGGCGATCGGTTCTGGGCAAGCGGCAACGCCCGAGCAGGCACAGCAAGTCTGTGCAGCTCTCCGAGCCGTGATCGCCGAGACCCTCGGTGCCGAGGCGGCGGAACGGACGCGTATCCTCTACGGCGGTTCGGTGAAGGCCGCGAACATTGCGGGCTTCATGAAGCACAAGGATGTCGACGGAGCCCTCGTCGGTGGCGCGAGCCTCGATGTGGACGAGTTCTCGAGCATCGCGCGCTTCCTGAAGCACGTCGGCACCGCTTGATCCCCTCTCCGCCCTCCGTCCGGTAGGGTTGGAGACTGTCCGAAACGTGCGAGAGGCCCAATTCGTGGAAATTCTTCAGGTCGTGCTCCAGGTCATCCTGGGTATCACGAGCCTTCTGCTGACCCTGATGATCTTGCTGCACCGCGGTCGCGGTGGCGGGCTCTCCGACATGTTCGGTGGCGGCGTCACCTCCAACCTTGGAGCGTCGGGCGTTGCCGAGCGTAACCTCAACCGCATCACCATCATTCTCGCGCTGGTGTGGGTGAGCTCGATCGTGGTGCTCGGCTTGATCACCCGCTTCGACGCGGCTTAAGGAGCACATCATGGTCTCAGGTGGTAGCGCCATCCGTGGTTCGCGCGTCGGTTCCGGCCCTATGGGCGAACAAGACCGCGGCGTCCATGCCGAGCGAATCTCGATCTCCTATTGGGATGCGATGGGTAATGAGACGGTGCGTCACTTCGCCGCGAACCTTCCCGAGGACGAGATTCCTGAGCTGATCGACTCGCCGTCGACCGGGCTTCCGGCGGGTCGCGACAAAAACAACCCTCCGCAGGTTGCGAAGAACGAGCCCTACAAGACTCACCTGGCCTACGTCAAAGAGCGGCGCACCGACGAAGAGGCCGCGCAGATCCTCGACGAAGCGCTGATGAAGCTGCGCCAGCGGCGCGGCACGGCCTAGAGGTTACTCGCCCGCCATCCAGTCGGCCTGATCCATCGCCCCGGTCCAGTAGTTGGTCGGGGCGATGAGTGCTTCTGGGACTTCTGACGACGCTTCGTGGTCGATGAAGAAGACTGTGCGCTTGGTACCGAGCACTCCACCGACGGGCACATCAGCGACCGCTGCACCGGCGAGAGCCAGGCCGAGCGCGGCAGCCTTGTCGCCCCCTGCCAGAACCAGCCAAATGCGCTCGGATCGATTGAGAAGCGGAAGGGTCAGGGTGAGGCGTTCGGGCGGTGGCTTGGGGGAGTCGTGCACCGCAATGACGCCGACGTCCGAGACGCGCGGACCTTCTCGCTCCGGAAAGAGCGACGCGATGTGACCATCGGGCCCGACGCCGAGGAACGTGATCGCAAACGTCGGAAACTCGCCGTCACCCGCGGCGAGTAACTCGTCGCGGTAGCGTACAGCAGCGGCCTCGAGATCAATTCCCTGATCGGATGCCGGGAAGGGGTGCACGTTGCTCGGGGGAATCGAAATGTGGTCGAGCAACGCCTCGCGAGCTTGCTGCTCGTTGCGGTCGCCGTGGCCGGACGGTACCCACCGTTCGTCGCCCCACCACACGTGGACGCGGTTCCATTCGATCTGGTCTCGACCGGGATGCGCCGCGATGGCGGCGAGGACCTCGATACCGACGCTTCCCCCGGTGAGGACGACGTGTGCTTCGCCCTGCTCCTCGAGGAGGTCGATCATCTTCGTCAGAAACCGAGCGGCAACCGATCCGGCGAGAGCCTGGCGGTCAGCGTGCACCAACACGCGGCGTTCAGTGGTCACGGGTGTGGGGCCTTTCTGCAGTGCGGGGGCGCCGAGTTCAGGCGGCCGTCGAGCTGCCGAAACCGCTCGCGAGCACGGCACCGAACTCGTCGTCAGGGTCGAGCCTACGCAGTTCTTCGGCCAAGCACTCACGCAGGCCGCGGCGAGGGAGTGCCAACTCATGTGTTGGCTGCCCGGGCTGCCGCAGGGTCACGATCGATGACTGCGTGCGTTCGAGACTGATCTCGCCGCTTTCGCGGTGCAGTGAAACACTGTGGATGCCCGTCGACGGATTTCCATCGGCCACGTCGATCTCGACGTCGACCTGCAACCGCAGCCCTAGCCAGGCCGCCAAGAGGGCCGTAGAGGGGCTGTCGGGCGCGCCTGCCACTCGTACGCGCGTAATGGCCTCATAGGGCGGCTGGTCGAGTGCCGCGGCCAATTGGGTGCGCCACAGGGTCAGGCGCGTCCACGCGAAGTCGGTGTCGCCCGGGCGGTAGCCTGCGGCGATGCGGGAAAGGGTTCCCCGCGGATCGCTCGACGCCGCTGCGTCGGTAATGCGGCGCTGTGCGAGTCGGCCGAGCGGGGTCTCACAGACGGCATCCGGGCACTCGCCCGGCCACCACGACACGACTGGGGCGTCCGGCAGCAACAAGCCCGTCACCAGACCGCGCAAGTCGGTCGCTGTGTCTCCGTGAGCGCGAAGCACGATGACCTCGCTTGCTCCGGCGTCACCGCCGACCCGGATCTCAGCATCGAGCCGCGCAGTCGGTGCTGACGCATCGGTGGAGACCACGATGATCCGCATAGGGTGCTCGCGCGAGGCCTCGTTGGCCGCGGCAATGACATCTTCTTCATCACCGATGACGCTCGTGATGATGAGAGTGAGCACGCGGCCGAGCGCTACCGCTCCCGCTTCGTCGCGAATGCGTACGAGGGTTTTCGACACCTGGCTCGTGGTCGTATCAGGCAGGTCAATGATCATGGTCGCCTCCAGACGCGTCCGTCGCGAGCGAGCAAGTCGTCCGCCGACTGGGGCCCCCAGGTGCCCGGTGCGTATTGCTCCGGTCGGCCTTGCGTGGCCCAGAACTCTTCGATCGGGTCGAGAATTTTCCAGCTGAGCTCGACCTCTTCGTGGCGGGGGAACAGGGGCGGGTCACCGAGGAGCACGTCAAGGATGAGTCGTTCATACGCCTCGGGGCTGGCTTCGGTGAAGGCATGCCCATAGCCGAAGTCCATCGTGACGTCGCGAACCTGCATACCGGCGCCCGGAACCTTTGAGCCGAAGCGAATGGTCACGCCCTCATCGGGTTGCACCCGAATGACCAGCGCGTTTTGGCCGAGTGCCGATGTCTGAGCCTCGGCGAAGAGGTATTGCGGTGCGCGCTTGAAGACGACGGCGATCTCGGTCACCCGCCGGCCCAATCGTTTGCCCGCGCGCAAATAGAACGGCACTCCCGCCCAGCGCCGCGTGTTGATGTCGAGCCGCATGGCAGCGTAGGTCTCTGTCACCGACTCGGGGTTCATTCCTTCTTCGTCCAGGAACCCGGTGACCCACTCGCCGCCCTGCCATCCGCTTGCGTACTGACCGCGCGCTGTTCCGGTGCCGAGATCCTTCGGCAGGCGAACAGCGGACAGCACCTTTTCCTTCTCAGCGCGAAGGTCGGCGGCATCGAACGACACCGGCTCTTCCATCGCCGTCAGTGCGAGCAACTGCAGCAGGTGATTCTGGATGACGTCGCGGGCCGCACCGATTCCGTCGTAATAGCCAGCTCGGCCTCCGACGCCAATGTCTTCAGCCATGGTGATCTGGACGTGATCGACGTAGTTGGCGTTCCAGATCGGCTCGTACATCATGTTCGCGAAGCGAAGCGCGAGGATGTTTTGAACGGTCTCTTTGCCGAGATAGTGATCGATGCGGAACACCGAGTCGGGGGGAAACACCGACTCAACGACGTCATTGAGTTCGCGCGCGGTCGTGAGGTCGCTGCCAAAAGGCTTCTCGATAACAACGCGACGCCATTCTCCTGGCTTCGCCTCGGCGAGGCCACTGCGCCGCAGTTGTTCCGTCACGAGCGGGAACGACTTCGGCGGGATCGAGAGGTAAAAGGCGTGGTTGCCCATCGTTCCTCGTTCGCGATCGAGATCAGCGAGCGTCGATGTCAGTCGCTCAAATGCACCATCGTCATCGAAGTCTCCAGAGACGAAACGAATGCCCGATGCAAGCTGTCGCCACACATCCTCATTGAAGGGCGTGCGCGCGTACTGCTTCACGGCATCGTGAACAACCTGCTCGAAGTCTTGCGTTTCCCAGTCGCGCCGGGCGAACCCAATGAGTGCGAACCCGGGCGGAAGCAGACCGCGGTTGGCGAGGTCGTAAACCGCGGGCATGAGCTTCTTGCGGGAGAGGTCACCCGTGACCCCAAAGATGATGAGCCCGCTGGGGCCTGCAATGCGGTTGAGACGACGATCGTCGGGGGAGCGCAGTGGGTTGGTGTCGCGCTCGATGGCGGCCGGGGCCATGGTTCTCCTCGTGGTGGCAGTGCGGATCAGGCGAGTGCCGCGATGATGGCCGCGATGCCGTCGGCGTTGCTCACACGTAGCGTCACGACCGGTGCCCCGTGCTCGGCGAGAACGACAGCGTCTCCGGCCGCCTGCGCAGAAATGAGCTGCCCGTAGCTGAATGGTCGGTCAGGGATTTCCCGGTCGTCACCGAGCGTGCCGGTGATTTGCAGGAATGCCCCAATCGTTGGCCCACCCTTGTGATACTGGCCCGTTGAGTGCAAAAAGCGGGGTCCCCAACCGAAGGTGACCGGGCGGCCCGTTCGCACCGCGATGAGGTGCCGGAGTACTTCGAGTTCGGGATGCTCCAGGCGGTTGAGGTATGCCTGAACGGAGACGTACCCCTCGTCGCGGACAGCAGCTTCGAGCGCGTGCACGGCCTCGGCGACCGTCGATGCGTCACCGATCACCTCTCGTGGCCCGACGACCTCGACTCCACCCTGGACGAACAGAGGCTCGACAGGCTCGGGCCGCGCGTCCAGCAGACCGCGCGCCGCGACCTTCGCCGACTCAACATCGGGCTGGTCGAACGGGTTGATGCCGAGCAGGATTCCTGCCACTGACGTTGCATACTGCCACGTGAGCAAGTGCGCGCCGAGTGAACCGGAAAGTTCGATCTCCCCAGCAGCGACGTCGCGCGTCGCGCGGGAGTTCTCCACCAAACGCACGACCTGAATGTCGGACGCCCCGCTGGTGAGCTCAGGGGCGTCGATGCCGACAACGACGGGCAGAATTCCTCGCCCTTCTTTGCCGGTGGATTCTGCGATGAGCTGCTCGATCCAATCACCGAGCCCGACGATGTGCGTGCCATCAGCGACAATCACCAGCTTGTCGCGCAGGGGCGAGGAGCCAGCGATCGCCGCGCCGAGTCGCAAACCCGGATTCGAGGCGCTGTCGACCGCGAGGGGCAGGCTCGCGGCTTCCGCTTCGTCAAGCAGAGCATCCAGATCGACACCTGCGAGTCCTGACGGGACGAGACCAAACGCCGTGAGCGCTGAGTACCGGCCGCCCACGGTGGGGTCGGCCGTGAACACTCGATAACCCGCCGCGATTGATGCCTGCTCGAGGGGCGAACCGGGGTCGGTGACAATGATGATTCGTTCGGCCGGGTCGATTCCCGCGGCCTGGAAGGCTGCCTCAAAACTGCGCTTCTGACTGTCGGTCTCGACGGTCGATCCTGACTTCGATGACACGACAACCGCAGTGTGTCCGAGGTGATCATCGATCGCAGCGGAGATCTGAGAGGGGTCAGTCGAGTCGAGCACGATCAGCGGAACACCGGCCGTGCGCGTGATGACCTCGGGCGCGAGCGATGATCCGCCCATGCCACACAACACGATGCGGGAGATGCCTCGCGCGCTCAATTGTTCGCGCAGCGCAACGATCTCTGCCACGAGAGGACGGGAAACCGAGACCGCCTGAGTCCAACCCAGGCGGATGCTTGCCTCCGCTTCGGCGGCCGCCCCCCAGAGCGTGCTGTCGCCGGCAGTGATGCGACTGGCCACGAGTTGCTCGACAAGCGCAGGAACGTGCGTGTCGATCGCGACCTGCGCATCGCCGCGCGCGGCCACCGTCACGGTCATCGTGCGGCCTCGAGAGCGGCGCTCACGGTGTCAAGCAGTTCGTTCCAGCTCACTACGAACTTCTCGACGCCTTCCTTTTCCAGCTGCGCGGTGACCTCGTCGTAGGAAATACCGAGGTCGGCAAGTGCCGCAAGCACACCACGCGCCTCGTCGTAGCTGCCGGTGACGCGATCGCCGGTGATCACCCCGTGGTCGAAGGTGGCCTGAAGCGTCTTCTCCGGCATCGTGTTGACTGTCTGCGCCACGGCAAGCTCGGTCACATAGAGCGTGTCGGGCAGGCTCGGGTCTTTCACGCCGGTCGACGCCCAGAGGGGCCGCTGAGCGTTCGCGCCGGCGCTAAGAAGCGCGGCAGCACGATCCGAGGCGAAGGCCTGCTCGAAGACTTCGTAGGCGAGACGAGCGTTGGCGATGCCTGCCTTGCTCTTGAGCGCGTGCGCTTCGGGCGTGCCAAGCTCGACGAGTCGCTTGTCGATCTCCGTGTCGACGCGAGAAACGAAGAACGACGCAACCGAATGGATGGTCGAGAGGTCGATGCCCGCGGCGTGCGCCTTCTCGAGGCCCGCAAGGTAGGCCGCGATGACGGCACGGTGGCGGTCGAGGCTGAAGATGAGCGTGACGTTGACGCTGATGCCCGCCCCGATGGTCTCGGTAATGGCTTCGAGGCCCTCAAGGGTGGCGGGAATCTTGATCATGGCGTTGGGTCGCCCGACCTTCTTCCAGAGTTGTTGTGCTTGCGCGATGGTTCCGGCTGCGTCGTGCGCGAGGCCCGGTTCGACCTCGATGGACACGCGACCGTCTTGGCCGTTGGTTGACGCTGCCACCGTCGCGAAGATGTCGCTCGCCGCCGCGACGTCATCCGTCGTGATCTCAAAAACGGCGTGCGTCACGTCGGTGCCTGCCGCCGCGAGCTCGCGGATCTGGGCGTCGTACGTCGTGCCGGTTGCGAGGGCCGCCGCGAAGATTGTCGGGTTTGTTGTGACGCCGACGACGTTGCGCTCGGTGATGAGAGCCGCGAGGCCGCCCGAAGTAATGCGGTCGCGCGATAGGTCATCGAGCCAGATGCTGACGCCGAGGTTGCTGAGCTGTGCGGTAGGAGTGGAACTCATGGTGCCCTCAATCGTGAAAAGTGGTGGTGGATAGGCGGTCTGTGTGAGACCTGGTTAGTGGGCGGCGATGCTGTCGCTCGCCGCGGCTGCGACGGCTTCGGGCGTGATGCCAAACTCGCGGAACAACGTCTGGTAGTCGGCCGAGGCACCGAAGTGCTCGATCGAGACTGTGCGCCCACGGTCGCCGACGTATTTGTGCCAGCTGAGTGCGAGGCCCGCCTCGACCGATACCCGAGCCGTGATGCTCGCCGGCAGAACTGACTCGCGATACTCGGCGCTTTGTTCCTCGAACCACTCGAGGCACGGGGCCGACACGACGCGAGCGTGGATGCCCTTCTCGGCGAGCTGCGTGCGCGCACCCATCGCCACCGCAACTTCAGAGCCGGTCGCGATGAGAATCACATCGGGCGTACCGTTGGCAGCCTCGGCGAGCACGTAGGCACCCCGTGAGACGTGGTGAGCGGCGGCGAGTTCATCGCCAGATGCCACGTCGCTACCGCGGACGAACACCGGGATGTTCTGGCGCGTGAGGGCGATGCCCGCGGGGGAGCGGCGCTCGAGAACGGCCTTCCAGGCGTGTGCCGTTTCGTTGGCATCAGCGGGACGCACGATAGCGAGGCCCGGAATGGCACGTAGCGTGGCGAGTTGCTCGATCGGCTGGTGCGTTGGTCCATCTTCGCCCAGCGCGACGGAGTCGTGGGTCCACACGTAGGTCACCGCGACGTTCATGAGCGCGGCGAGTCGCACGGCCGGGCGCATGTAATCGCTGAAGATCAGGAACGTGCCGCCGAAGACGCGTGTGCGGCCGTGCAGAGCGATGCCGTTCAGGATTGCCCCCATCGCGTGTTCGCGAATGCCGAAGTGCAGGACGCGCCCGTGCGGGTTCGCCTTCCACTCGTGGGTCGAGTGCTCGGCCGGCGCGAAGGAGCCGCCGCCCGCGATCGTCGTGAGGTTGGACTCGGCGAGGTCGGCCGAGCCGCCCCAGAACTCAGGAAGCACGCCGGCAATCGCGTTGATGACCTTGCCCGATGCGGCGCGCGTCGAAACGCTCGTCCCGCCCTCGAACACCGGCAAGGCGGCATCAAGGTCGGCGGGCAGCTCGCCCGTTTGCATGCGCTCGAGCAGGGCCGCGCGCTCCGGGTGGGCAGCGGCCCAGGCGTCAAACCGCACGGTCCACGCAGCGTGGCGTTCGCGGCCCCTGTCGACGGCTCCGCGCGTGTGCGCAATGACTTCGTCACTCACAGCGAAGTGCTGCTCGGGGTCAAATCCGAGCACGGTTTTGGTGGCCGCAAGCTCATCGGCTCCGAGTGCTGACCCGTGAATCTTGCCGGTGTTCTGTTTGCTGGGCGCGGGCCAGCCGATGATGGTCTTGAGGATGACGAGGCTGGGCTTCGACGTCTCGGCCTTCGCGGCGTTGAGCGCGGTGTTCAGGGCGTGGGCGTCTTCGACGTACTCGCCGGTCTTTTTCCAGTCCACCGTCTGCACGTGCCAGCCGTAGGCCTCGTATCGAGCTGCGACGTCTTCCGTGAAAGCAATGTTGGTGTCGTCTTCGATCGAAATCTGGTTCGAGTCGTAGATCGCGATGAGGTTGCCGAGCTGCTGGTGGCCTGC
>JAYUKK010000230.1:0-2749 GCA_043764515.1 Microbacterium sp. | reverse complement strand
AGTTCTTTCGGCCGCTCCGGGGTCTCGGCGACAGCGATGGCACGGCGTCGATGCCGCGCGCGGCTTAGCCGTGCTGGGCATGATGGCTGCACACACGTGGCCACGATTTGAGGATCAGGGCGAGTTGCTCGTCGACGGACGCCCTTCCGTGTTGTTCGCCGTCGTTGCCGGCGTTTCCCTGGGGCTCGTGACCGGCGGCAGCACTCCCCCGCTCGATCGGCGGTGGGCTGCGCGCGGCCGGCTCGCGATGCGCGCGGGCATCCTCATCATCATGGGTCTGCTGCTGTGGATGCTGCCCAGCGGCATCGCGATCATTCTCGACAGCTACGGGGTGATGTTCCTCCTGCTGCTCCCCCTGCTGTTCGCGCCCCGCTGGCTGCTCGCGGCCGTGGCGGCGGGATTGCTCGTAACCGCGCCCCTTGTGCGCGACCGTGTCGTGGAGTTCACCGGGGCCGGGCCGACCGGCCCGGGGACTCTGGTCGACGCACCGCTCGAGACTCTCGTCGATTGGCTGCTCACGGGCTACTACCCCGCATTGCTCTGGCTGCCTTTGCTGCTCGTGGGGCTGTTCTGCGCGCGCTCAGGACTCGCGGGCACGCGCGTGCGGGTTCTCATGCTCGGTCTGGGCACTGCCGCGAGTATCGCGGGTTACGGCGCGGCCGCAGTATTGCCCGGTATCGAGGCCTCAGCGCACAGTGGCTCGACCGCTGAACTGCTCGGCGCTGGTGGTCTCGCGGTCGCCATCATCGCGGCCGCCCTGCTCGCACTCGACGGCCGTTCACCGCGCCGGATTGCCCTGCTCATTGCCGCACCGCTGACGGCACTCGGTCGCGTGGCGCTCACGGTCTACACGGCGCACGTGTTGATCATTGCGGCGCTTGCCGACCTGGGGCCGGCGGGGTGGTTCGACGCGAGTGTGGGCATCCCGCTGCTGATTGTCATGGCTCTCAGCGGTATCGGGCTGGGGCTCGCGCTTGCGGCGATGGGCCGCCGCGGCCCGCTCGAATGGTTGCTGTCGACGCTCGCCGGCCTACCGTTTCGGGCCGGGGATCGACGAGCCGGGTTGCCCGCGCCGCGAGACTGACAGCAGTGCGAGACTGAACGGATGAGCGCAACATTTCTGGTTGTTCCGCAGTGGCAGGGTTCGGGATCGTCGCGCGCGATGCGGCTCGTCGACGGGGCCACCGCGATTCGGGCCGAGCTGCCGACCGCAGCCACGCAGGTCGTCGAGGTGCCGTTGGAGGCCGGTGACGGCGAAGGCACCGGCATTCTGCGCTACAGCTCGATTCGGCTCGTCCGCGAGCGCCTCGAACGGGCTCTTGCTGAGCTCGATGACACTCCTGTCATCATCGGCGGCGACTGTGGGGTGGAGTACGCGGGCATCGAGCACGCGGCGCGGGCGGGCCGCGTGATTGTGCTGTGGGCCGACGCTCACGCCGATCTCAACACGGCAGAGACCTCGCCGAGCAAGGCCTTTCACGGCATGGTGCTGCGCTCACTCATCGATGCGGGCGTTGTCGCCGCAGCCGACGTGCTGCTGCTCGGCGTGCGCGACCTCGACGATGCCGAAGCGCAGTTCATCGACGCCTCCGGCATGCCCCGCATCACGGCCGCCGATGCGGGCGACCACGTTGCCGAGCGCGTCGCAGCCGCGCGTGCCGACGGAGTCGAGCCCGTGCTCTATGTGCACATCGACCTCGATGTGCTCGACCCCGCGGTGTTCGGTGGCGTCGGGTTTCCGGCTCCGTTCGGGCTCGCACTCGACGAGCTCACGAGTGCGGTCACCGCGGCTCGCGCGCAGCTCGGACTTGTCGGTGCTGGCCTCACAGAGTTCGCCCCGGCTCCGCCTCGCGAGTCGGTGCCGGGCGACAGCGCGGGAGCGACCGACGAGAGCGACGAGGCGAGCGGAGCAGCGAACGACGAGCTCACCGTGATCTTGCGCATACTGGCGGCCCTCAGCCGCTGAAACGTGGTTGCTGAGCCACAAAGAGCGGGCATCCAGTGCCGGCCTCTGGCTACGCTGGCGACCATGAGCGAGACGACGACGTCAGACACCACAGCCGCCCCCGAGAACTCCGCACGCGTCACGGTCGAGCGTGATGGGCACGTGCTGCTCATCGGCCTCAACCGGCCCGATAAGCGCAACGCGGCAGACGCGGCCATGCTCGAGCAACTGTCGCTGGCCTACGGCGAGCTCGACCGAGACCCGGAGCTTCGTGTGGGCGTGGTCTTCGCGCACGGCGACCACTTCACGGGCGGCCTCGACCTCGCCGACATCGTGCCGCGCATCGGCCCGCAGGGGCTTGCCATGGTGCCCGAGGGTGGCATTCACCCCTGGGGCATGGATGGCACGCGTGTGCGCAAGCCCGTCGTGCTCGCCGTGCAGGGCACGTGCCTGACGCTCGGTGTTGAGCTTGCACTCGCGAGTGACATCGTCGTCGCGGCCGACGACACGGTGTTCGCTCAGCTCGAAGTTGCCCGGGCGATTCTGCCGTTCGGCGGCGCGACGACGCGCTTCGCGGCAGCAGCCGGCTGGGGCAATGCCATGCGGTGGATGCTCACGGGCGACCGCTTCGACGCCGCCGAGGCGCACCGCATGGGTCTCGTGCAAGAGGTCGTCGCGCCGGGGACCCAGCTTGAGCGCGCACGCGAGCTTGCTGGTCGGATCGCGGCACAGGCTCCTCTCGCCGTGCAGGCAACACTCGCGAACGCGCGACTCGCTCTGCGCGAGGGCCTTGCGGCTGCTGAG
>JAYUKK010000229.1:0-2780 GCA_043764515.1 Microbacterium sp. | reverse complement strand
ATCAGACCCTCGGCAGCAGCATCCGCGATGATGCGCGTCAGCAGCGCCACCGAGCGGATCGCGTCGTCGTTACCCGGGATCGGGTACGCCAGCTCGTCGGGGTCGGCGTTCGTGTCGAGGATGCCGATGACCGGGATGCCCAGCTTGCGGGCCTCGTCAATGGCGAGGTGCTCGCGCTTGGGGTCAACAACCCACATGGCGCTCGGGGTCTTCGTGAGGTTGCGGATACCGCCGAGCGACTTGTGCAACTTGTCGAGCTCGCGCTTCTTGATCAGCAGCTCTTTCTTGGTGAAGCCCTTGGTGGTGTCGTCGAAGTCGAGCTCTTCGAGTTCCTTCATGCGCGCGAGGCGCTTCGACACGGTCTGGAAGTTGGTCAGCAGACCACCGAGCCAGCGCTGGTTGACGTAGGGCTGGCCGACGCGCGTGGCCTGCTCGGCGATCGACTCTTGCGCCTGCTTCTTGGTGCCGACGAAGAGGATCGTGCCGCCGTGGGCGACCGTCTCGGTCACAAACTCGTACGCCTTGTCGATGTAGGCGAGCGACTGCTGCAGGTCGATGATGTGGATGCCGCTGCGCTCGGTGAGGATAAAGCGCTTGACTTTCGGGTTCCACCGGCGGGTCTGGTGCCCAAAGTGAACGCCGCTGTCGAGCAGCTGGCGAATGGTAACGACGGCCATGGCCGTACTCCTTCTGTTCTCAGTTGTCGCCCCACCCGACGGGAGGGGCCCTGGTGTCCGGCGCTGGCCCCCACCCGCACGGTTCTGCCCCCGATTTCTCGGGGACCGACAGGACTGAGGGGGATGTGCGCCACGAAATGGACACGCGAAGTCAGCCGCGACACGCGCGACTGCGTCTGCCAGCATATCACCGCTCCCCCACGAGCCTCGCGGCCGGGCACGTTCTGCCCGATGCGGCCGATTCGGGTGCCGGATGCGGCGCTCACGGCCACTCTCGTGGCATGCGTCTCGCCGCCCTCGCCCTGCTGCTTCCCCTGACCCTGAGTGGAGGGGTCGCGCCCGCCGACCCGTCGTGGGTGTGGCCGGTCGACGGGCCGCGAGTCGTGGTGCGACCCTTCCTCGCGCCGCCCACGCCCTACGGTGTTGGCCATCGCGGCGTCGACCTTTCCGCGGTGGCGAACGGCGCCGAGGTGCATGCCGTGACGAGCGGCGTCGTGCACTTCGCGGGAGTCGTGGTCGACCGCCCCGTCATCACCATCCGCTCCGGCCAGGTGCTCGCGACCGTCGAACCCGTGACGCCGCTCGTCGCCGAGGGCGACCTCGTCGTCGCCGGTCAGGTGATCGGCACGCTCGACGTAGGCCACTGTTCTCGGCCGTGCGTGCACCTGGGCGTGCGGGTGGCGGGCGAATACGTCTCGCCGCTGCTGTATCTCGGTGGGCTACAGCGAGCGGTGTTGTTGCCGGTCGAGTGACCGACGGTCGGCCCAGCGCCGACGGCGTGAGCGCGTCACGCGCGCGGGTGTGCGGTGCGGTACACCGCGGCCAGCCGCTCGGCGCTCACGTGCGTGTAGATCTGGGTCGTGCCGAGGCTTGCGTGGCCCAGAATCTCTTGCACCGCGCGCAGGTCGGCTCCGCCGTCGAGCAAGTGGGTGGCCGCCGTGTGCCGAAACGTGTGGGGGCCGGAGGGGCCGCTCCCTGGCTGCTCGGCGAGTAGTGCGGCCACGATGGCGTAGACCGATCGGGTCGATTCGCGTGCGCCGCGCGCGCCGAGAAAGAGCGCGTCGCCGCTGTGCTCACCCGCCAGGGCGGGTCGACCTCGATCGAGGTACTCCGCAATCGCGCGAGCCGCCGGCACACCGAACGGTACGACCCGCTCTTTCGCGCCCTTACCCAGCACCCGCACGACACGACGGGCGGCGTCAACGTCGCCGCGATCGAGACCCACGAGCTCGCTCACGCGCAGCGCACTCGCGTAGAGCAGTTCGACCATGGCGAGGTCACGCAGTGCCAGAGGGTCACTCGACGCCGCCCGAGTAACGAGGCCGTCGAGCAGGGCATCCACCTGAGGTCGCGACAACACGCGGGGCAAGTGCCGATCGGGGCGCGGAGCCCGCAGTCGTGCCGCCGCGTCGGCGGGCGCCCGCCCCGTGCGCGCGAGCCACGCGGTGAAGCCGCGCATCGTTGACGCGCGGCGCGCCAGGCTCGACGCGGCGAGCCCCGAGTCGCTTTGGCTCCAGACCCACTCGCGCAACAGTTCGAGATCGATCAGGGCCGGGTCAGGCTCTGCGCCGCGGCTCGCGACAAACGTCGCGAAAGTCTCGAGGTCACCCGCGTAGGCCCGCACCGTGTTCGCGCTGGCCCCGCGCTCGAGCTCAACCGCGCGCAGATAGAGCGCGATCGCGTTGCGCAGCGGGGTGGTTGGCTCGAGCACTCCCCCAGCATGCGCCCTCACACCCGTGCCCGCCACGGCGACAAGCCGGGCGGGCACGGGGTTGAGCTCAGGATGCTCGGGTCATGTGAGCGATCCGATGTGCGGCTCTAGACAGCAGCCGCCTGTTCTTTCGAGGCCGCGGGGGCCTCGTCGGGCATCCGTTCGGCCTGACCGTTGGCCCCGCGCGCCGTCGCCTCAGCGTCGGTGAGCTCAGGGCGACGCGGCCACCAGAACCGGTCTTTCGCGGTGAACGCCATGGCCGGCACGATCACGGTGCGAACGAGCAGCGTGTCGATCAGCACACCGATGCAGACGATCACGCCAATCTGCGTGAGGGTGATGAGCGGCAGCACACCGAGCACCGCGAAGACCGCGGCGAGCAAGATACCCGC
>JAYUKK010000228.1:0-9555 GCA_043764515.1 Microbacterium sp. | reverse complement strand
TGCCAAGATCGGCACCGGCGGCGGGCAGGGTTATGTGCTCGAGTATCGCGGCTCCGCCATCCGTGCGCTGTCGATGGATGGCCGCATGACCATCTGCAACATGTCGATCGAGGCGGGTGCGCGTGCCGGAATGGTCGCCCCCGACGAGACGACCTACGCCTATCTGAAGGGGCGCGCACACGCGCCCGAGGGCGCGGACTGGGACGCGGCCGTCGCCTACTGGAACACCCTGGCCACCGATGACGACGCCGTGTTCGACGCCGAGGTGTTTCTCGATGCGAACGAGCTCGAGCCGTTCGTCACGTGGGGCACGAACCCCGGCCAGGGCATTTCGCTCAGCCAGTCGGTGCCCGACCCGTCGACGATCATCGATGCGAACGAGCGTGCGGCTGCCGAGCGCGCGCTCGAGTACATGGACCTACAGCCCGGCACGCCGATGAAGCAGATTCCGGTCGACGTGGTCTTCATGGGTTCGTGCACCAACAGCCGCCTCGACGATCTGCGCGCGTTCGCCTCGATCATCAAGGGCAACAAGAAGGCCGAGGGTGTTGACGTCATCGTCGTGCCCGGGTCGGCGCGCGTGCGACTCGAGGCCGAGGCCGAGGGCATCGACAAGATCGTTGAAGCGTTCGGTGCCGAATGGCGCTTCGCCGGATGCTCGATGTGCTTGGGCATGAACCCCGACCAACTGCAGCCCGGTCAGCGCTGCGCCTCAACGAGCAACCGCAACTTCGAGGGCCGCCAGGGCAAGGGTGGGCGCACCCACCTCGTGTCGCCGCTCGTCGCCGCGTCAACGGCCATTCGCGGCACGCTCTCGAGTGTGAGCGACCTGATCGCCGACGGTATCGAGGTTGATCCACGCTTCTCGACGATCGAAGGGGCCACGGTCTAGATCATGGAAAAAGTCAGCACGATCACGGGCGTCGCGATTCCGTTCCGCCGCAGCAACGTCGACACCGACCAGATCATCCCCGCGGTCTTCCTCAAGCGGGTGACGAAGACGGGCTACGACGACGCGCTGTTCTCGGCGTGGCGGCAAGACCCGGAGTTCATCCTCAACCGTGCGGAGTACGCGAACCCGCGCATCCTCATCGCCGGCCCCGATTTCGGTACGGGATCGAGCCGTGAGCACGCGGTCTGGGCGCTTCGTGACTTTGGCTTTGCGGCCGTCATCAGCCCCAAGTTCGCCGACATCTTCCGCGGCAACGCCGGTAAGCAGGGCCTGCTGGTCGGGGTTGTCGACGAAACCACGATCGAGTCGCTGTGGGCGGAACTCGAGGCTACGCCGGGCATGGACGCCACGGTCGATCTGGTCGAGCGCACGGTGACGGTGGGGAATACCACCGTGCCGTTCGAGATTGACGACTACACGCGCTGGCGCTTGCTCGAGGGCCTCGACGACATCGGCCTCACGCTGCGCGACGAACCGGCCATCACCGACTTCGAAGCGCGCCGCGAAAGCTGGCGCCCGACAACCCTTCCTGCCCGCTGAGGGCCGACCGACACGACCTGAGGTCACATGAACTCGCTTTCGAAAGACTCGCAGAAGGCCGCCGCGCGCGTCGGCCTCACTTCTGACACGATCGTCATCCACGGCGGCAAGCCGTTGCGCGGGCGCGTCGAGGTGCGCGGGGCGAAGAACCTCGTGACCAAGGCGATGGTGGCGGCGCTCCTCGCTGATACCCCGAGTGTGCTCAAGGGCGTCCCGGAGATCAGCGACGTGCACGTGGTGAGCGGGCTGCTCCGGGCGCACGGCGTCGAGATTACGAGCGAAGCGCCGGGGGTGTTGCGCCTCGACCCCAGCAATGTGGTCGGTGCCCACTTTGCCGAGATCGACGCGCACGCGGGGTCGAGCCGCATCCCCATCCTGTTTTGCGGGCCTCTGCTGCACCAGCTCGGCGAGGCGTTCATTCCTGACCTCGGCGGCTGCCGCATCGGCGACCGGCCCATCGACTTCCATCTCAACGCGTTGCGCGCTTTCGGGGCCATCGTCGAGAAGTCGCACCAGGGCATCCACCTCACGGCGCCGCAGAAGCTCAAGGGCGCCCTGATTGAGCTGCCGTTCCCGAGCGTCGGGGCGACCGAGCAGGTTCTTTTGACGGCGGTGCGCGCCGAAGGCACCACCGAGCTGAAGAACGCGGCGATCGAGCCCGAGATCATGGATCTCATCGCGATCTTGCAGAAGATGGGCGCGATCATCTCGGTCGAGCCCAACCGGGTCATCGTCATCGAAGGTGTCGAGAAGCTGCGGGGCTACCAGCACACCGCCATTTTCGACCGCAACGAGGTAGCCAGTTGGGCCGCTGCGGCGCTCGCCACAAAGGGCGACATCACGGTGGGCGGGGCGAAGCAGCAAGAGCTCATGACCTTCCTTAACGTCTACCGCAAGGTCGGCGGCGAGTTCGAGGTGCTGGAAGACGGCATCCGGTTCTGGCACCCCGGCACGCCGCTCAAGCCCGTCATGATCGAGACGGATGTGCACCCGGGCTTCATGACGGACTGGCAGCAGCCGCTCATCGTTGCGCTCACGCAAGCCGAGGGCGAGTCGGTCGTGCACGAAACCGTCTATGAGAACCGGTTTGGCTTCACCGAGGCGCTCAATGAGATGGGCGCCCACATCGTGGTGCACCAATCGGGGCTCGCCTCGATCACGCGCCGCGTGCCGCGCCGCCCGCTCGAGCAGGCCGCCGTCATCACGGGGCCGACGCCGCTTCACGGCGCATCCGTTCGCGTGCCTGACCTGCGCGGCGGCTTTAGCCACCTCATCGCGGGCCTCGCGGCCACCGGCACGTCGACCATCAGTAACGTGGGCATCATTAGCCGTGGCTACGAGCTCTTCATCGACAAGCTCACGGCGCTCGGCGCCGACTTCGAGCTCGTCTAGAGCGCTCGCGTTCGACCCACGCACTACCCTGGTGGGCGTGCAAGAACCTGCGAAGAAGCCGAAGCGCCGCCGCGAGAAGACCCTGCTGTGGCACTCCATCGCCGCTCTGTGTCTGCCTCTGCTGACCCTCATGGCGCGGTACCCCGTGATCGACGGTCACAAACTGCCGAAGACCGGGGCCTTCATCCTCGCGCCGAACCACTTCAGCGAGATCGACCCGGTCATCATGGGGCGCTTCGTGTGGGGGCTGGGGCGCGTGCCGCGGTTCTTGGCGAAGGCGAGCGTCTTCCGCATTCCCGTGCTGGGCGCGGTGCTGCGCTGGTCGGGGCAGATTCCCGTCGAGCGCGAGGGGCGCGGGCGGCTGGATGCTCCGCTCAAAGCCGCACAACAGCTCGTCGATAACGAGCTCGCGGTGATCATCTACCCCGAAGGCAGCCTCACGCGCGATCCCGACCTGTGGCCCATGCGCGGCAAGACGGGTGCCGTACGCATGGCCCTGCAAGTGGGCGTGCCCATCATTCCCGCCGCGCACTGGGGAACACAGCAGATCATGGCTCGCTATTCGAAGAAGATCAGCTTCTTCCCGCGCAAGACCGTGACCTGCAAAATTGGCGACCCCGTCGACCTCAGCGATCTCGCCGGTCGGCCGCTCGACCAGGCCACGCTCATCGAGGGCACCGATCGCGTCATGGCCGCCATCGCGGCGTTGCTCGGCGATCTGCGCGGAGAAACCCCACCCGCCGAACGCTGGAACCCGGCTGACCACGGCCAGAGCGAGACGGGCCGACTGTGACCGAGCATCCGCCGCTCACCGACGCTGTGCGCTTGCCGTCACCCGCCGCCGATAGCACCGCCCCCCGGGTGGCCGTTTTGGGCGCCGGATCGTGGGGAACGACCTTCGCCAAGGTGCTTGCCGATGGCGGCGCCGACGTGCTCATCTGGGCGCGTCGCCGCGAAGTCGCGCACGAGATCACCGAGACGCACCGCAACTCGGGGTACCTGCCCGGCATCAACCTGCCCCGCAACCTGCGGGGGCACGACTCGCTCGAGCATGTGCTCGCGGGTGCCGAGCAGGTCTACCTGTCGGTGCCGAGTCAGAGCCTGCGCAGCAACCTGGCATCGATCCGCGACATTCTTCCGCCCGACGTGCCCGTCGTGAGCCTCATGAAAGGTGTCGAGCGCGGAACGGGTCTGCGCATGAGCGAGGTGATCGAGCAAGAGCTCGGCGTTGACCGTCACCGCATCGCCGTGGTGAGTGGGCCGAACCTTGCGCTCGAGATCGCCAAGCGCGAGCCGACCGCGGCCGTTGTGGCGAGCGAAAGCCATGACACAGCGGTCGCCGTTGCCACCGCCGCCTCGAACGACTACTTCCGCTCGTTCGTCAACACCGATGTGATTGGGACCGAGTTCGGGGGAGTGCTCAAGAACCTCATCGCGGTGGCTGTGGGCATCGCCGATGGTGTCGGCTATGGCGAGAACACGAAGGCCTCGATCATCACGCGCGGCCTCGTCGAGCTCAGTGCTTTCGCGGTAGCCTTCGGCGCTCGACCCGAGACGATGATCGGCCTCGCCGGTCTTGGCGACCTCATCGCCACGTGCGAGTCACCGCTCTCGCGCAACAACACGGCGGGCCGGCTGCTGGGCCAGGGTTACGGCTTCGAGCAGGTCATCGCACAAATGAACCAAACAGCCGAAGGCCTCGCGTCGGTCGGCCCGATTCTCGAGCTCGCCGCCACGAAGGGGGTCTCGATGCCGATCGTCGCCCAGGTGGCGCGCGTGCTCGACGGTACCCTCGACCCGCGCGAACTCGCGCCCCACCTCGCGACGGATTCTGACGAGCCGCAGGCGGAGTAGTGGGCGCGGACGAGCCGCAGGCGGAGTAGTTCCTGCCCCCTCGGTAGGCTGGCTCTTGTGATCACCTCTCTGTCCGGCGGCCGCGTTTTGGCCGAGAAGCACGGGTCGACCCCTCCGCGGGTTGTTGCCCTGCACGGCTGGGGGCGCGACGGCACCGACTTCGCGACGATTCTTTCGGGGCTGGATGCCGTGAGCATCCACTTGCCGGGTTTTGGCCCGGCATCCGCGCCCGACACCGCGTGGGGCACCGACGATTACGCCGATCTCGTCGCCGAGGCCATTGCGGCCTTTGCGCCCGTCATCATCGTGGGGCACTCGTTCGGTGGGCGCGTCGCCGTGCGCCTCGCCGCACGTCGGCCCGAACTCGTGGCGGGGCTCGTGCTCACGGGCGTACCCCTCGTCAAACTGCAGGCACCGACCGCTCCGCCGCTCAGCTACCGCTTCGCGCGCTGGGCGAACCGCCGCGGCCTGCTGAGCGATTCGCGCATGGATGCCCTGCGCGACCAGCGCGGTTCGGCCGACTACCGCGCCGCCCAGGGAGTGTTGCGCGGCATCTTGGTGCGCGTCGTCAATGAGTCGTACGACGACGACCTCGCGGCACTCGCGGGCTCGACCCTGCCGATGCGCTTTGTGTGGGGCGAGCACGACACGGCGGCCCCGACCGACGCGGGCCGCGTGGCCGCCGAGCGCGCCGGATCACCCTTCCGCGTCGTGCCCGGCACCGCGCACTTGCTCGAGGGCGACCTCGAGCTTGCGGTGCGCGAAGAGTTGCTCGGCGTGATCGCCGCCCTGACGCCAGAGGACCACTCGTGATGCTCGATCCTGTTCTGCTGCACATCGTTGTCGCGCTGTTGGGCGCCGTCGCCGCCGTGCCGATCGCCGCACGGTGGGTGCGGGTCGCCCAGCGTGAGCATTACGTGCCGGGTTCAGTCTCGCGCATGGCGCAGTTGTGGGTTCAGACCGAGCTCAGCTCGCTTCTCGTGTTTCTCACGGCCGCCGCCGGCACCGCTGCGGCCTTTCTCGTGCCGACGTTCGTTCTGGGCGATGACGTGGCCGCTGGCCTCCTGCTCGGCGCCGTGCTGTCAGCTATTGCCGTCGCGCTGCTCGCTTTCTTCCCGGTGGGCCTACCCGTGCGCGGGCGCTCGGCGAAGCTCGCCATGACGAGTCGCGTGAAGCGATTGCTCGTGGCGTGGATCGTGCTGCACCTCATCATCGCGGCGCTGCTGCTCGTGCTCATCGGCCCCGCAGGGGTTGCACTCACTCTGCTGCTGAGCGCTGTGCTCACTGACCTCGCCCTCGCGATCATGGCTCCGATCGAGAAGGCTGGGTCGAAGAAGTTTGTCGTCGCCGCGCAGAAGCGCCTCGCCCAGGTGCGTCCGCGTGTGGTGGCCATCACGGGTTCTTACGGCAAGACGAGCACGAAGAACTATGTGGCCCACCTGCTGAGCGCCACGTTCATGACGGTCGCGAGCCCGGCATCCTTCAACAATCGTCTGGGCCTTTCTCGCGCGGTCAACGACAAGCTCGTGCCCGGCACCGAGGTGTTCGTGGCCGAAATGGGCATCTTTGGCCCCGGTGAGATCCGCGAGTTGTCGACCTATTTCCCGCCCGACATCGCGGCGATCACGGTGATCGGTGAGGCGCACCTCCAGCGCATGGGGTCCACCGACGTCATCTTCTGCGCCAAGGCCGAAATCACCGAGCGTGCGGGTACCGTCGTGCTGCCGATCGATGACCCGCGTCTCGAGGCTCTCGCCGAGCAGTGTGCGGCGCAGGGCAAGCGTGTCGTCACGGTCAGTTGCGTGCCGGGGGGCGTTGCTGATGTCGTGCTCACCCCAGGCGACGACGGTGCGCCGGGCAGCCTCGTCGTCGGCCGCGGCGCCGAGCCCGTGCCGGTCACGGTCTCGAACACGGGCCATGCGGTCAACGTGGCGGTTGCGGCGGCAATCGCCCTGGCCGCGGATGTTCCCGTCGCCACAATCGCGGCCCGCCTCGCCGACCTTCCGGGCTCGCAGCACCGCGCCGAAGTGCAGCAGGCTCCGAGTGGTGCACTCGTGATCGATGACACTTATAACTCGAATCCCGTTGGCGCGCTCCGCGCCCTGGAGGGCGCGGCATCCCTCGCCACCGACCGCGGGGGGCCGCTCGTGGTCGTCACGCCCGGCATGGTCGAGCTCGGGCCCGTGCAGGTCGAGCGCAATCATGCCTTCGGCGCCGCGATCGCCGCGGCCGATGGACTGCTCTTTGCGGTGGCCCGCACCAACCGCGCGGCACTGCTCGCGGGGTACGCAAGCGCGGCCTCGAGCACTGCGCCTGGCGTGTTCGCGGTCGACCAGCGCGACGACGCTGTCGCGCGGGCGGTCGCGGCGGCGGGCGACCGGGGCGTTATCCTCTACGAGAACGATCTGCCCGACCACTACCCCTGATCGGCCGCGTGGGCAGAAGCAGGTCTTCCGCGGCCCACGAGCAACTGAGGTGAACATGGCGGGTACCGCCCCCTGGGCCGTCGTCTTCGGCGGACCGAGCCCTGAGCACGAGATTTCGATTCTCACCGGGCTGCAGGCCGAGCGCGTTCTGACGGCCGCGGGCCACAGCGTCGTGCCGATCTACTGGTCGCCGACCGGGGAGTGGTACCGCGTTCCCGACGCGACCGAGGCGAAAGATTACCTCGAGGGTGCTCCGCGCGATTCGGTCGTGCTCGAAGCACGCGTCTCGGGTGAGCCGGGTCTCTACCGTCGCAAGCGCCTCGGTGCCGAGCGCCTCGAGATCGAGGCCGCTCTGCTGTGCCTGCACGGCGGCGTGGGCGAGGGCGGCGGCGCCGCTGCGGTGTTCTCGCTCATGGGCATCCCCGCCACGGGATCCACGCTCTTCGCGGGCGCGGTCGGCATGGACAAGCTCGCGTTCGGCGGCCTCATGCACGCGGCGGGCATCCCCTCGCTGCCACGCGAAGCCGTCTCGACGCTCGTCGAGCCGAGCTTCGCGGGCCCCTACATCGTCAAGCCGCGCTTTGGTGGCTCGTCAATCGGCATCGAGATCGCTGACGATGTGGATGCGGCGCGCGCGCTCGCCGCCACGAGCGTGCACCTTCGCACGGGCGCTGTGGTCGAGCCGTACCGCCCCGAGCTCGTCGACCTCAACATTGCCTTCCGCACCTACCCGTCGCTCGAGATCACGACGCTCGAAAAGCCCCTGCGCGGCGACGCAGGCAGTGCGCTGTACTCGTACGCCGAGAAGTACCTCGCGGGCGGCGCCGGCGCCGAGGCGGGCTTCATGAGCGCGCCGCGCGAGTTTCCGGCCGACGTGCCCGACGCGGTTCACGCGAAGGCTCGCGAGCTGGCCGAGCGCGTCGCCGAGGTCACGCGCCTCACGAGCATCGTGCGCGTCGACCTGCTGCTCGACGAAAAGTCGGGCGAGCTCTTCGTCAACGAGGTCAACTCGATCCCCGGCGCCCTCTCGCTCTACCTGTGGGCGCCGTTGCAGCCCGCAGCGACTGTGTTGCTCGATGCCCTCACCGAGGCGCGAGACCGCCGCGTCGTCTTTCCGCAGGCCGGGTTCGGCGGCGGCGCCGCACTGCGGGCAGCGGGCGGCATCGCGGGCAAGCTCGTCGGGCTCGACGGGCCACGCGCCTAAGTCGGGCTACGCGGCCGGGCTACGGCGTTGGGGTTGGGGTGGGCTCGGCGGTGGGGCTCACCGAGCCGCCGCCGAAGACGTCGGTGGCCGCGAGGCATCGGGCGTCAGCATCCACGACCGAAACGGCGGGGCTGATGGCGCGCACGGCGTCGGCTCCGGCGACATAGGTGACGTCAACGATGACCTCGGTCACCGGAGTGCGGCCGTAGGTCGTGAAGACGTAGCGCGGGGCGTTCGACTCGTCGAGCAACCAGTCGACTCCGTCGACGTCGAAGCAGGGTAGGTCGCTCGGGCCTTGCTCGGGCAGGCCGCAACGGTAGAGGACGGCGGCCGGGTCGCCCCACGCGGCCGTCGCCTGCGCGTTCGTCGAGCGCCGGTTGAGGTCGTTGATGGTGTCGGGCACGCGCACCGAGATCGCCGCGCACTCGGGGTTGTTCGCACCGGGGCCGGGGTCAAGCGGCACCGTGCCCGCGCATCCGCTCAGCGCGATGGTCGCCGCCGCCACGAGGGAAACGGATGCCCAGCGGGCGCGAACGGGAACGGTGCGGAGTGACATCGTAACCACGCTATCGCGGCGCAGGTTGGCGTCGGCACAGCTTGGCGTCAGGTCCCAGCGGCCCGGCCGGCCGCGCGGCTAGAACCCGCTGCCCGAGCCGAACGTGATGCCGACGAAGAAGCCCATCAAGAGCAGGCCAACCACAATCAGTACGCTCACCACGGCGAGAGCAAGCGACACCACGATGACGATGCCGATCGCCTCTCCTCGGGTGCGTCTGCTGAGTGCGGGTAGCATCTTTCGCCATACGAGCAGGTTCATGGCGATCGTGAATGAGACGGGCGCGGCGAACACCGACGACCACATGACAGTTTCGGTCTGTTCGCCGAGAAGAACGAAAGCCCCGTCGATATTGAGCAGCCCGAATGCGACGACGAACACGGTGAGGGCAACCGACAGTGCCGCGGTGATCCACGTGGCGATCGTGAGAATGCGGCGGCCGCGGTCGACCCACGCTGGCGCGACGACGGGCGCTGCTGGCGTGACGGCTTCGGCGGGTGCGGCGGGCGCCTCGGCTGTTGCGCCGAATAGTTGCTCGACTCCGTCGGCGGGGCCGTAGGGCGAGGCCGACTGGTCGGGCGAGGTGGGCTCGGGCGAGTCGTTCATGGCTCGACAGTACTGGGCGCGCGTG
>JAYUKK010000227.1:0-2801 GCA_043764515.1 Microbacterium sp. | reverse complement strand
GCGCAGAAACCGTCGGGCGATGAGAACGCGCGCGAGCAACAGCCCGGGCAGTAACGGCCAGCCCCACCAGGCTGCGGGCCGCGCGAAGCTGCGCACCGTCAGCCACACCGAGCCGTCGGCCGTCTGCTCGAGCGTGAACGACTCTTCGCCCGAGAACGGATGCCCAGGCAGCGTTCCGACCGCGTACATGACGCGCTGCTCGTCCTGCTCGAGCAGCACGACCCGCGTCGGCAGCGGAAGCCACAGGGCACGACCCACCTCGAGACCCACGACGATCGTGTCGCCCGGGCGCACGTGCCGCTCGCCGCTCGAGGTGTAGACCTCGTCGCTCGCCCCCACCTGCGCGGCCTCAACCGGCGCACCCGCGGCATCGAACTCGACGTGGCTGTAGGTGAGCTCAGCATCCCCCACCGTCACCGGCGTCATGCGCACGCCCATGCCGGCGCCGCGATAGACCCCGCCCGTCAGCAACTCGTCGAGCGCATACGCCCAGCGCTCGTCACCGTGCCCGATGCGGCCGCGCACCTCGTGCGGCCGGTACCCCTGCGGCGGATACTGCATAAGGTCGGGCGCTTGCGTCGCACCGACAGCGGCATACGTGACCGACTGCTGCTGGCGGTCACGGTCGCGAAGGCTGTCGGCGGTCACGACTCCAGCGTAGAGCGCGAAGCCGACAGAGCCCTGACCCTAGGCGGCGAGGTGCCGCTCGATCGCGTCGACAATGAGCTGGTGGTCGATCTGGTGCGGCAAGCCCGAGACAGCGATCGTGCCGACAACACCGACGCCGCGAATGGCGAGCGGGAAGCCGCCTCCGTGGCCCGAGAACTGCATGGGGTCCATCCACGGCGCCTGCTCGAGCACGTGCGCGTCGAGAATCGGAAACCGCAAGCCTACGAGGTAGCTCGAGGCGCCGAACTCGCGCACGGTGCGCTTCTTGCGCTCAATCCACACGTCGTTGTGCGCCGAGGTGCCGGGCAGCGCACAGTGGAAAAGCCGCTGCTCACCGAGGGCGATGTCAATCGTGATGGCCTGGCCCTGAGCGAGGGCGTGGTCCCGAAGACTCGAGCCGAGCATCCAGGCGTCGTTGTGGCTGAAAGTCGTGAACTGGAGGCGTTCTTCTTGCGCGATGACCTCGGCGATGAGGGCGTCCAGCACGGCGGTGTCGGTATTCATGTGCTCAGTGTGCCGCACGCACAAGGGCACGCAGGTAGCGGCGCGTGTAGATCGCTTGCACGAGGCGCAGCACGGGGGCTGCGAGCATCCAGATGCCGGGGGCCGGGCGCGAGAACCCTTGCACGACGACGCGAACGACGCCCGCGTCGTCAATCGTCACGAGAAACGCCTCTTCGCCGCGTTCGGGATGCCCCGGCAGGGTTCCGTAGACGAACCCCTGCCGCGCCGGCTCATCGACGACCGCAAGCACGCGCGCGTAAGCCTTCACCGGCACAACGCCCAGCAGCGGAATCGTCAGCGTGACGTCGTCGCCGACGACCACCCGCGTTGTGCTGACGCGGATGCCCGCTCCGCGCTGCAGCCCCCACGCGAGCACTTCGGCCGCGGCCGACGCCCACCGCTCGGCACCCGAGCCAATCGCGGCCTCGTGTCGAAACGCTCGGAACCCCGCGGGCAACCCTTCGGGCTCGAGGTGCAGGCTGCCGCCGTGGGGCGAGTAGCTCAGCACAGGTCGCGGCACAGCATCCACCCGCTCAGCCCTACTTCTTGTCTTTCGCCTTTTCGACGTCGCCCGAGAGCGCGGCGATGAACGCCTCTTGCGGCACCTCGACGCGGCCCACCATCTTCATGCGCTTCTTGCCCTCTTTTTGCTTTTCGAGCAGCTTGCGCTTGCGGGTGATGTCACCGCCGTAGCACTTGGCCAGAACGTCTTTGCGCATCGCGCTAATCGACTCGCGCGCGATGATGCGCGCGCCGATCGCCGCCTGAATCGGCACCTCGAACTGCTGGCGCGGGATGAGCTTCTTGAGGCGCTCGGTCATGAGCACGCCGTAGGCGTAGGCCTTCTCGCGGTGCACGATGGCGCTGAACGCGTCGACCGCCTCACCCTGCAGCAAGATGTCGACCTTGACGAGGTCGGCCTCTTGGTCGCCCGCGGGTTCGTAGTCGAGGCTGGCGTAGCCGGCCGTCTTGCTCTTGAGGTGGTCGAAGAAGTCGAAGACGATCTCGCCCAGCGGCATTGTGTATTTGATCTCGACGCGGTCTTCGCCGAGGTAGTCCATGCCGATGAGGTTGCCGCGGCGGCTTTGGCAGAGCTCCATGATCGTGCCGACGTAGTCTTTCGGCGCCAGAATCGCGGCGCGCACCATGGGCTCGCTGACTGCCGCGATCTTCGCGCCCGTCGGAAACTCGCTGGGGTTCGTGACGACGAAGTGCTTCTTGTCGTCGGTCGTGACCTCGTAGGTCACACTCGGCGCCGTCGAGATCAGGTCAAGGCCGAACTCCCGCTCGAGCCGCTCGGTGATGATCTCAAGGTGCAGCAGCCCGAGGAAGCCGCAGCGGAAGCCAAAGCCCAGCGCCACCGAGGTCTCGGGCTCGTAGTTGAGGCTCGCGTCGGACAACTTGAGCTTGTCGAGCGCCTCGCGCAGCACCGGGTAGTCACTGCCGTCGATCGGGTAGAGCCCCGAAAACACCATGGGCTTGGGGTCGGTATAGCCGGCGAGAGCATCGGTCGCGGGCTTCTGCGCGTTGGTGACCGTGTCGCCCACCTTCGACTGGCGCACGTCTTTCACTCCGGTGATGAGGTAGCCGACCTCACCGACTCCGAGACCCTTGCTGGGGGTGGGCTC
>JAYUKK010000226.1:0-2809 GCA_043764515.1 Microbacterium sp. | reverse complement strand
GCCAGCGACAACGGCGAGGGCACGCCAGGAGGGTGAATTCATGGTCATAACCTTTCGACGTTTGGGAGGACGTTTGAGGTTGACACAGGGTTGCTTTTCGCGCCACCTGTTGACGGAAACAACGTGAGTGATGGTTCTGGCGGTACGGTGGGCGCCAGCCGATTTACGTTATACAATAAACCCCATGGTGAACGACGAGACCATTAACGGCAAGCCCGTGTCCGAGGCGCAGATCGCCGCGTGGGCGGCTGAGGCCGAAGCTGGCTACGACGTGTCGGTGCTCAAGAAACGCGGTCGTGGGCGGCCGGGCCGTGGGGCAGAGCCATCGCAGGTGGTGGCACTGAGATTGACGGCGGACGAGATTGCGATGCTTGACGCGCGAGCCAAGCGAGAGGGCAAGAGTCGCTCAGACGTGATTCGTGAAGCGCTGAGCGCGTGAGGGTCCACGATTCGGCGCTCAAGCACGGTGTGCTCGCTGACGACGCGGTTCAGGCTGCGACGTGGGCGCTCTGGATCGAAGACCTTGACGATGACAACCCCGCCCGGCAATTGCGGTTGGGCTTCGACACGCAGGGCCGGTTGCTCGAGACCGTGGTGCTCGTCTTCGACAGCGGCAATGAGTTGATCATCCACGCCATGAAGGCACGACCGAAGATGCTTGACCTGATTCCCTAATCGCTCGGAGCTCTAGAAGCTGCGCCCCATGTGCTGCAGGCGCTCAATCCGCTCGGCGACGGGAGGGTGCGAACCGAGCCACTGAGCGAGCACGCCCTCGCCGATGGTGTTGACGAAGAACAGTCCGCGCACTTCGAACGACGCGGCCTTCACGGTCGAAGGGTGCGCCGAGATCTTCTCCAGCGCGCGCACGAGCCCCTCGGGGTAGCGCGTGAGCTCCACTCCGCTCGCGTCAGCGAGAAACTCGCGGCGACGCGAGACGGCCGCACTGATCAGCGGGCCGAGCAGAAAGGCCACCGCCGCGAAGGCGGCGCCGATCACGATCATCAGCAGGCCGAGCATCCCCATAATGAGGCCCAGGCCAAACTTGAACTCTGACAGCACCGACCGCAGCAAGCCCCAGCCGAGCACGAGCAGAATGCCGGCGACCGAGGCGATCGAGCCGACGAGCGCGAACGTCGTGAGGGTCACGCGGCCGTCGTAGTTGACGATGTGCGCGATCTCGTGCGCGACCACGGCCTCGAGCTCGGTGTCGTCGAGAAGGTCGAGGGCTCCGGTCGTGACACCGATGACCGCGTTCTTCGGGCTCAGCGAGGCCGCGAAGGCGTTAGGCGCGGGGTCATCGATGATGCCGACCTTCGGCATCGGGATGCCCGCCCGCAACGCCGTCGTCTCGACCACTCGGTGCAGCCGGGGTTGCTGCTCGGCATCCGTCGCCGCCCACCCCGCGGTGTTCGCGGCCGACGTCGTGGCAGTGGAGAGCGCCCACCACACGTAGAGCGGGCAGAAAATCAGCAGCAGCCAGAACGGCCACACCTCGCCGACCACCCACGCGCTGAACAGCCCGAGCCCGACGACCGCGACGCAGAACAGGGCGATAAGCAGGATGCTCCACCGCTTGTTGCGCGCAATCTGCCGGTACATGACGCGAATCTACCTCGCGCGGTCTCCTCCACTGGTGCGCAGGGCGGCGCGGGGTGCACGGCGGCGGGGGAGCGGCTCGGGCGGCGCGCACCGAGCGGGCATCCTGCCCCGCATGACCAGACAGGAAATTACTTCTAGATTATATAATACGGATGTTGTAGTGTTGCCGTGACGTGGAACGTCGATCTCACGCTCGTCGAGCCGTGGCTCGACCAACTCGACGACGACAGCTACACCCAGGTCGTCGCCGCGGTGGAATTGCTGAGTGAGTACGGGCCGCACCTCGGGCGGCCGCTGGTGGATTCACTTCGAGGCTCGCGCCACCGGGTCATGAAAGAACTGAGGCCGGGTTCGGCAGGAAGGTCGGAGGTTCGGATGATTTTCGCCTTTGACCAGAAGCGCACGGCGGACCTCTTGGTCGCCGGCGACAAGTCACGCGAGTGGATTCGGTGGTACCACCGTTCGATTCCGGTCGCTGACGACCTCTTCGATCAACACCGGCAAACACAAGGAGACGCGACGTGACAAATCTCGATGATGTGCTTCGGCGTCGACCCGTCGATCGTGAGCGGGTCAATGCGCTCAAGCGCCAGATGCTCGATGAGGTGCGGGCGTACCGTTTGCGCGAGTTGCGTGAAGAGTCCGCGCTCACGCAGGTGGAGCTGGCGAGTCGAATGAACGTGACCCAAGCGCGCGTGTCGCACTTGGAGAGCGGCGAGATCGATCGGGCGCAGCTCGACACCTTGCGCAAGTACGCCGAAGCGATCGGCGGAGAACTCCGCGTTGAGATCGCGCTGGGCGATCAGGTGCACCGAATCGCCTGAGGTCTCCTCCACCGCTGCACGGGGCGGCGCGGGTGCACTGCGGCAGGGGAGCGCCGCGAGCTGCGAGCCCTGAGCGGGCATCCTGCCTCGCATGACCATCGGAGCCTTTCGCACCTACCAGCCCACCATCACGCGCCCTGTCACCGCCGACGACCTCGCGACTCCTGAGGCGCAACTGGCGGCGGCGCTCGGGCCGGCGATTCGCTGGCAACTGTGGTTCTTCTTTCCGCCCCACGAGAACGGATTCGCCGGGCTCGCGATGCCGTGCGCCGACCTGCCGCGGCGCGAGCCGGCCGATGCCGCCGACACGCTGTTCACCGTGATCGACGGCGTCGCACAACGCTCGGGCGCGCGCGAGCTCATCATTGCGCTCGAACGCCGCGGCG
>JAYUKK010000225.1:0-2825 GCA_043764515.1 Microbacterium sp. | reverse complement strand
CTTGCTGTGCAGGGCGCCGCTCGAGTCAAAAGCCAACTGCGGGCGCGCGTCATTGCGGCGGTCGATCATGGCGGCTCTGACCTGCTGGGCGCGACCTCGAGCACGCGCGTGGCGACTCTGCTCGGCCAGGGCCTCGATGCCCTCGACGGTTACATCGGGCGCTACCTTCCGCAACTCATTCTCACGGCCGTGGCGACCCCGATCATCGTGGGGGTTCTTCTGTTCGCCGACGTCGCCACGGGCATGACGGTCATCCTGACCCTGCCGATCATTCCCGTGTTCATGGTGCTTATCGGCATGACGACGCGAACGGTTCAACGGCGTCAGTGGGCGCAGTTGGGCACCCTCGCGCACGGCTTCATGGAGGTGGTGCACGGTCTGTCGACGCTCATGGTGTTCGGGCGGCAGCATCGTCAAGCCGATCGCATTGCTGCCGTGACCGACGAATACCGGCGCCGCACGGTGGCGGTTCTGCGTGTCTCGTTTCTCTCGGGGTTTGCCCTCGAGCTCGCCGCGAGTCTCTCGGTTGCGCTCGTTGCCGTGTCGATCGGTATCCGGCTCATTGACGGCGAAATTCTGCTCGCGCTTGGCCTGTTCGTGCTCATCCTCGTGCCCGAGGCCTATCTGCCTCTTCGTCAGGTGGGCGCGCAGTTCCATGCCGCGAGCGAAGGAATCGCGGCGGCTGACGATGTGCTCTCGCTCATCGGGTCCGTCCCCGCAGACAGCCCCGCGACGACGTCAGTGGCTTCCAGTGTCGCGGCGCCTCTCGGCCGAGATCGCGATGCTGAGCACACGGATGGTGTCGCACCAGCACTCGCGGTGCGCGCTCTGACGGTGCGACGTGGTGATCGCATCGTGATTGATGACCTCAGTGCATCGTGGATGCCCGGCACCGTGCTCGCCATCACCGGGCCGAGCGGCGCGGGCAAGAGCTCGTTGCTCGGAGCCTTGTTGGGCTTCGTGGACCACGACGGCGTGGTCGAACTCGATGGATTGCCCCTACCACCCGCGGTTCGTCTCGCGCGCATGGCGTGGAGCGGCCAGCGCCCTGACCTCACGGGAGGCGCTCTCGATGACGTTGTGGCGCTCGGTGCCGCTGTCGTCGACCCGGCGCGCGTGACGGCGTCTCTGCACTGGGCGGGTGCCAATGATGTGCCGCGCGACACCGTGCTCGGCGCCGCGGGCGACGGCCTCTCGGGTGGGCAAGCCCAGCGCGTTGCCCTCGCGCGCGCCCATTACCGCGCACGTGATCGCGACTGTCGTGTCGTGCTCGTTGACGAGCCCACGTCGGCACTCGATGCCGTGAGCGAGCAGCGGGTGATCGCTGGTCTGCGCGAGCTCGCGAATGAAGGGTGTCTCGTCATCGTCGTGACCCACCGCCGGGCCGTCATGGCCGCGGCCGATGAGGTACTCGAGATCGAGCTGGCGCGCCGCGATGGGGCGACCACGCGAGAGGAGTCAGCGCGATGACGTCGACCGCCGCGACTGGTGCCCGCCGCGCTGTGCTGCGCGCATCCCTTCCTCCTGCGCGTGCCTTCGCCCCGGCTCTCGCGCTGGGAGTGTTGGCAAGCGGCTCAGCGGTGGCCCTCCTCGCGACGAGCGCGTGGCTCATCGCCCGCTCGGCCGAGCAACCACCCATCCTCTTCCTCGGGTTTGCCATTGTCGGCGTGCGCGCCTTCGCTCTCGGGCGGGCAGTCTTTCGTTACCTTGAGCGCCTCGTTGCGCATGACGCCGCCTTCCGTGCCCTGAGCGCGCTGAGGGTGAGCATCTTCCGCCGATTGCTGCCCGTCGCTCCCGATGGACTGCGGTGAGTGCGTCGTGGCGACCTTCTCACGGCGCTCGTGCGCGATGTCGATGCCCTGCAAGACCTACCGTTGCGCGTGCTCCAGCCCGTCGTTACGGCGACGATCGTCGCGGCTCTGAGCGTCATCGGGGTGTGGTGGGTCGCACCACCCGCGGGGGCTGCGCTGCTCGGGGGTCTGATTGCGACGATGGTGATCGCGGGTCTCGTGCTGCGGGGGCTCAGCCGCGACGCCGATCTGCGTATCGCGCCGTTGCGGGCAGCACTCGCCGACGCTGTGCTCGAGTACCTCACGCGCTGGGAGACGCTGCGTGCCTTCGGTGCCGATGAGCGCCAGCGCGAGCGGGTGCTTGCACTCGACGGCCAGTTGCGCCGCGCGCAATCGCGGCAGTCTGCCGCTGCGGGCAGCGTGGCCGCCCTCTTCACCCTCGGTGCCGGGTTGACGCTGCTCATCGCCGTGCTGGTGACCGAGCCATCGTTCGCGGCCTCGGTTCTCACGGGCCCTCAACTTGTGATGCTCGTCCTCGTGCCGCTCGCGGTGTTCGAGGTCGTCGCGGCGTTGCCGGCAGCCTTGTCGGCCTGGTGGCGCGTTCGCGCGAGTGCAGATCGCATCGCCGAGGTCATTCCCGATACGGTGCCGGCCGAGGTTCCGGTGCCGCCCGTCAGCGGGGTCGCTCTGCCCGACGGACCGCTGGTCGTGCAGCTGCGCGGCGTGAGCGCTCGGTGGCCTGGGGCGTCGGGCCCCGCGATCACCAATCTTGACCTCGACCTTCGGCCTGGTGACCGGCTCGTCGTCGAAGGGTCGAGCGGCGCCGGCAAGACGACCCTCGCGCACGTGCTCGTTCGTTTTCTCGAGCACGAGGGCGACTACCGGCTCGGCGGAATTGACGTGCGTGAACTGCACCCCGACGAGGTACGCCGACACGTCGTGTTGTGCGAGCAGAACCCGCATCTCTTCACCGAGAGCATCCGCCAGAATCTGATCTTCGCCCGCGACGACGCGACAGACGACGATCTTCTCGCC
>JAYUKK010000224.1:0-2840 GCA_043764515.1 Microbacterium sp. | reverse complement strand
GCGGCGACGGCGTCGCGGCCCATGAAGCCGCCGGGCTTGTCGAGGGCAACGGTGAAGCCGAGGCCGGCCGCGTAGGGGTCGTCACTCGCGCCGATGTCGTGGCCGAGGTGCCGGTAGCTCTTTTCGCTGCGCAGCGAGTCGAGCGCGTGGTAACCGGCCATGCGCACGCCGAGATTCTGCCCCGCCTCCCACAGCGCGTCGAAGACGTTGAGCGCGAGATCGGCGGTGGGGTAAAGCTCGAAGCCCAGCTCCCCGACGAAGCTAATGCGCAGGCTATAGGCGAAACCGTCGGCCACCTCGATCTCGCGGCCCGTCGTGTAGGGCTGCGCGGCATCTGACCAGTCGCTAGACGATACGCGAGAGAGCAACTCGCGGCTGAGCGGACCCATGACGCCGATCGTCGCGAGCGCAGCTGTCACGTCGACGACGGACGCCGAGTGGCCCCGCGCGGCCCGGCGTAGCAACCCCCACGACTTCTGGTGGCTCGTCGAGGGCGTCACGACGAGAAAGCGGTCGGGGGCGAGGCGCGTGACGGTTCCGTCGAGCTCGATGCCGCCGTTGCGGTTGAGAAACAGGGTGTAAACGGCCTGCCCCACCGCCACATCAACGTCGTTCGTGGCGGCGTGCTGAACGACGGCGAGAGCATCCGCCCCCACGATCTCGAACTTCGCGAACCAACTCAAATCGAAGAGAGCAACGCCCTCGCGTGCTGCTCGGTGCTCGGCCGCGACCTGATCGAACCAGCCGGGCTTGCCGTAGCTGTAGCCCTCGGCCGCGGTCGGCCCTCCGTACCAGTTGGCACGCTCGCCGCCGTTGAGCTCGCCGAATCGCGCGCCCAACTCAGCAAGCCTCGAGTGCAGGGGAGTGCGGCGAACGTTGCGCGCCGTCTCTGACTGCAGGTGCGGCCAGTGCATAGCGTAGAGCCGCCCGAGGCTCTCGATCGTGCGCGCGTGCAGGTAACGCTGATTGCTCTGGTGGCGTGAGAAGCGCTGCACGTCGACCGAGGCCGAGTCGAATTGGGGGGTGCCTGCAACGATCCAGCGCGCGAGTTCGCGGCCAATGCCGGGGGCGTAGATGATGCCTTGCGAGTTGAGGCCCGCCGCGACGAACAACTGCTCGACCTCGGCCGTCTCGCCGATCAGGAACGAGGTGTCGGGCGTGAAGCTCTCGGGCGCCGTGATGAAGCGGTCGTAGCCGGCCGGGCCGAGCGCGGGCACCGTGCGCTCGGCGGCGCTGCGAACGGGGGCGAAGTGGTCGTCATCGTTCGCGAACGTCGCAAACCCCTCGGTCGTGATCTCGCTGACCGCACGGGGGATGCCGTTCGGCTCGAACGCGCCCACGAGCAGCCGACCCGCCTCGTGACGGATGTAGTAGCTGTTGTCGACATCACGCAGCACCGGTAGGCGCGGCGTCGCGCCGTCGATCGGGTTCGAGCGCACGTGCACGTGCTCGGCTGCGTACAGCGGAAGGTGCACGCCCGCCGTGGCCGCGAGGTCACGACTCCACAGCCCGCCCGCGATCACGACGCGGTCGGCGAGCACGGTGCCCTGGTTGGTCTCGACGCCGGTCGCGCGCCCGTGCTCGTGCAGAATCGCCGTGACCGTGACGCCCTCGCGGATGCTCACCCCGGCCTCATGCGCGAGCTTCGCGATCGCGGCCGCGGCGTAGCCGGGGTTCACGTACCCGTCGTTGGCAAAGTGCACGCCCGCCCGCACGCCCTCGGTCGAGGCGATCGGCCACAGCTCCGCGATCTCGCTCGGGTCAACCGTGCGCACGTCGATGCCGTTCTGCACGGCGACGTCGCGCGCGTAGAGCAACTCGTCGACGCGCCCGGCCGTTCGGGCGAGGCTGAGCGAACCGCAGCGCTCGAACGACACATCGAGCCCCGAGCGCTCTTCGAGCTCGGCATAGAACGCCAAGCCATACGACGACAGCTGTGTCATGGCGGTCGACCCACGCGCTCCCGCGACGAGCCCAGCGGCGTGCCACGTCGTTCCACTGGTGAGCACCGAGCGCTCGAGCAGCAGCACGTCGGTCTCGCCCGCCTCAGCGAGGTGCAGAGCGATGCTCGAGCCGATGATGCCGCCGCCCACGATCACCGTGCCGGCCCGGCTCGGCAGTGCTCCCGCCGCCTCCTCCGGGGCAAACAGGTGTGCTCCGAGCGAGCGATCGGCAAGTCTGTCCATGGCGAAGGCCTCCTGGCCTGAAGGCTAGTTGGCTGTTGGCCCGGCGGACAATGCGCGGCGAAGGCCGCGTGCGGTTGAGCGTGTGTGCCTCTCGCGGCACGTGCCGCGGCAGGCACACACGCCCGTGACGCTGCGCTACCCAGCCGCGTGGGGCACGATAGAGCCGTGGATGCTGACCGCGCGCTCGCCAACGCCCGAGCCGCGCTCGCCGCAGCCGCCGAGCGTCTCGTCACCGCGGGCGCCACCCCCGAGCAGCTCGTGGTCACGGTGCCGGCGCACCGCATGCTCGGCGTGATTCCGCGGCGCGAGAGCTTTCGGCGCACCGGCGAAGGATTCGTGATCGGCGCCCTACTCATCACCCCCAGCGGAGACGCCGCCGAACCAGGGCGCATCGCGCGCGCGAGTCGGCAGGTTCTGCCGGGCCACCAGTCCGAGAGCGCGCGGGTGCGGCGTGAGCTACGCCAGCGGTTGCTCGACGCGCGCCTGCCCGAGGGCAGCACCGTGGTGATCGACTCTCGGCGGCTGCCGCTCGACGATGCGGCCGCGATGGCCGCCGAGCGGGGACCACTCGTGCTGAGCGACTCGGGCGTGCTCGTGCGTTGGATGCCCACCGCCCCCGACTCGGCGCTGCGCCCCCTCGACGACTACCTTGCC
>JAYUKK010000223.1:0-9786 GCA_043764515.1 Microbacterium sp. | reverse complement strand
GTCGTCGATCTCGGCCTCGGGTGATGCGGGCCGCGCAACGATGATGGGTTTGCCGGTGGCGAGTCGGTCGTAGACCATCGCCGAAATGTCGGTGATGGCAACGTCGGCGGCCGACAGCTGCCAGCCGAGCGCCGAGCCCGTGTCGTGCACGTGCTGGGCTGCGGGGTCGGCGGCGTTGGCTCGCTCCAGAGCAGCGACGATGCGCCGATTAGCTGCACCGTACGCGGGGCTCACCACCCCGCTGCGCGGGTGCGGGCGGTAGATCACGCGGTGGCGGCCGGTGGCGAGCAGGGCATCCACGAGGGCCTCACCGTGACTCGCGATCGAGCCGTAGGCGGCGACGGGCCGGTCGCCTTCCCACGTGGGGGCATAGAGCACGACCGTGCGATCGTCGGGGGCGTAGGGCGTGTCGCCCACAAAGTGATCGGCCTGCGGGCGCCCGATCTCGAGCACCTTCTTCTCGAGGTCGTAGTCCCACAGCTTGCGCGCGAGGCGGTCTTTCGCAGCTTGGCCCGCAACGAAGGCGTAGTCATAGGCCTTGTACTGATTGGTGGTCATGTACATCTTGTCGCTCTCGCCATGGTTGACGAACACGTGCCACATGCGGCCATAGCGAAACATCTGGAAGTTCTTGGTGTTCTGGTTGACGTAGAACACGATGCGCAAAGGCTGCTGGGCCACGAACTTCTCGAGGTCGGTCACTTTGCGCAAGTAGACGGGGGGCACGGGCGCCTCATCGAGCAGGGTCATCATGGTGCCCGGGCTGCGACTGATGATGGCGACGGGATGCTCGCGCGCGAGCTCGGCGAGCGGCGCGTACCACTGCCGAATCTGGTACAGGTTGACCCGTGTGTCAGCAAAGTAGACGGCGATCTCGATGGTGCCGACGGCCGGTGCGGTGCCCTCGGTTTCGAGCCGCTTCGCGAGCGCGTTGCGGTTGCGGCGCGAGCGCAACAGGTCGCGAACGATGCGCCGCGCGGTCTTGAACTGGCTCACGAGCTTCACATTCACAATTCTCTCAGCGGGCACCGTGCTGATTCGGCCAAACCACCACACCGTTACCCACTTGTTCGCGTTGTGTTGGTGAGGTGACAGAATCGGGCGCGATGGCCCGCTTCACGTTCAGCGCCGGCAACGCGCGCGTACTCGCTCGCGCCCCGCTGTATGCGCTCGGGGCGCTCATCGCCGTGCTCGTGCCGCGCAGCCCACGCCGGTGGGTTTTCGGCTCAGGCATCGGGCTTGGTGAGGGCGCACTGGCGCTTTACGAGCTATCCGCCACGCGCGAGCCCGAGCGACAGCTCACGTGGCTCGCGTCGAGCGCCGACGAACTCGCCGCAGCCCGCGCTCGCGGACTGCGAGCACTGCGCAAGGGTGGCCCGCGCGGACTCTGGGCCACGCTGCGCGCGGGCGTGGTGGTCGTGACGCACGGGTTCGGCGACGTCAACCGCTTCGGGGTGAGCGGCGCGCGCGTCGTGCAACTGTGGCACGGCATCCCTCTCAAGCGGCTGCACCTCGACACGGGTGCCGCGTTGCGCTTGCCCCTCATCGGCTCGTTGCCCGGCGTCGGGCGCTTCATGGCAGGGCTCTACCGGCGTGCGGGTGCGCAGATCGCCCTGTTCCCGGTTGCGTCAGAGCTCGTGGCGGCGCGCATACGTTCAGCGTTTGGGCTTCCGGCCTCCCGCGTCATCGTCACGGGTGACCCGCGCGACGACGTGCTGCTCGCGGGCACGCACGACGCTCGGCGCGCGACGGCGCGCGCTCTCGTGTCGCACGCGCTCGTTGCGGCGGGCGGGGCGGCGTTGCCGGATGCTGGCCCGGTCGTGCTCTACGCGCCCACCTGGCGCGACGGTGCGGTAGATGCCGCGATTCCCACGCCCGCCGAATGGCACTCAATCGCGGCCTGGGCCGACCGCACGGGCTCGACGCTTCTCATTCGTTCGCACCCGCTCGGCGCGGGCTCGTATGCGGATGGCGCCGCGGGCTCGGCCCGCATCCGGCTGCTCGGCCGCGATGCCCTCACGGACGTCACTCCGGCTTTGCCGGCCCTTGACGCGCTCGTCACCGACTACAGCTCGATCGCGTTCGACGCCGCCATCGCCGGAGTGCCGAGCGTCTTCTTTGCCCCCGACCTGGCCCAGTATCTGGCGACGCGCGGGCTGTACCAGCCCTATCGCGAGTTCAGCGGTGGCGAGCCCGCCGCGACCTGGGCCGACACCCTGCAGCGGCTCGACGGTGTGCTCGCCGGGCCGGGGCGAGCAACGGCGCTGGCACACGCCGCCTGGCTGCGCGACGAGGTCGTTGACCATCTCGATGGGGGCGCGACCGAGCGCGTGCTCGATGCCGTACTCAGCCTGCTGGGAGGCGCCGCCGTCGCGACCACGGCCGTGAGCACCGCACCGGCGTCGCGCCTGGTCGTCACGGATGCTGAACTCGACGACCACGCGCTGTCACTGCGCGGCACAGCCCCTCGCCCGATCGTGCGGCTCGCCCTGGTCGGCCCCCGGCAGATCATCGACCTGACGGTGTCGCAACAGGGCAACGAGTTCCGCGCTGACGCGTCGCTCTTCAGCGACCGGTGGGGGGCCGAGCAGGTGCCGCCCCGCAGCGATGACTATCGGCTGGAGGTGACTTTCGCGGGTGACGTTCACGCGAGTGCACGCTCGACCGTGCCGGGGGCACTCGACCCCGGCTTCCGCTCGACGTGGTTGCGGGCCGAGCTGCGCGCCGACGCCGGAACCCTCGTGTTGCGCGTCGCAGCCCCGCTCGGCGACGACGAGCGGGGAGCATCCGCCCAGAAGCGCCTCGAGGCGAGGTATCGCCGCCGCACGGCAACGCCCGAGAACGCCGTGTTCTTCGAGAGCTTCTACAGCCAGACCGTCGCGTGCAACCCGCTCGCGATCGACCGCGAACTGGCGCGTGCGCGGCCCGACGTGACGCGTTACTGGTCGGTCGTCGACCGCTCGATCGCGGTGCCCGAGGGTGCCGTCGCGATCGTCGAGGGCTCGGCCGAGTGGTGGCGGGTGCGGGCCGACGCCCGACTGCTCGTCGTCAACGACTGGCTGCGCAAACGGTGGATGCCCCGCCCCCACCAAACCGTGCTGCAAACCTGGCACGGCACGATGCTCAAGCGGCTGGCGCTCGACCGCGATGATGTGGGCCTGCGCACCCGCATCGCCGTGCGGCGCGAAAGTCGGCGGTGGGACGTGTTGCTCGCGCAGAACCCGTATGCGGCCGACATCTTGCGGAGGGCATACGCGTTCCGCGGCCCCGTGTGGGTCGAGGGCTACCCCCGCAACGACACTCTCGTGCGGGCCGACCCGGCGATGCGCGCCGCGGTGCGACAACGCCTCGGCCTCCGACCCAACCAGCGCGCCGTGCTCTACGCCCCCACCTGGCGCGACGATGCCACCCAGATCGTAGACTACCTCGACCTGCCCAGCCTGCCCGCGGCGCTGGCCGAGCTGCCGGGCGACCACGTCGTGCTCGTGCGCGGGCACAGCCGCACGCTGCGCCACGGCCGCAACCTCGACGCGCCGGGGCTCATCGACGTCACCACCTACCCCGACATGGCTGACCTGCTGCTCGCCGCCGACGTCGTCATCACCGACTACAGCTCGCTCATGTTCGACATCACCGCCACGAGCACTCCCCTCGTGCTCTTCGCGCCCGACCGCGAGCACTACGAGCGCGAGTTGAGGGGCTTCTACTTCGACTTGCTCGCCGAAGCGCCCGTGACCGTTACCGAGAGCCGGGATGCCCTGCTGCGTGAGCTCGCGCGGCTCGCCGAGGCGGGAGGCGCCGGTGCCGCATCCGATGCCCTACTCGCGTGGCGACAGCGCTTCACCGCGCTCGACGACGGCGATGCCGCCCAGCGCGTCGTGGCGCGCATCATGGCCGAGGGGATGCTCGACGGGCGCTGATCCGACGCGCTCTGACGCAGCGCGCGCTAAGACTCGGTGCGCGAGGTGTCGATGGCGTCGCGCGCGCCGAAGAGGAAACCGCGCACGAAGCCGAAGCCCCAACTGAGGTGCATGACCACCAGCACGCGGGCGAACGTCACACGGTCAGCGAAGGTCGCTCCGCTCGACGGTGACAGCAACAGGCCGAGCAACACGAGCACGTACAGCGCCGGCCCCAGGTGCACGACCGAGAGCAGGGCGCTCACGAGCCCGCCCACGACTCCGGTGAGTTGCAGCACGAGCAGAACCACGCTCAGGGCGAGCGAGGTCACCAGTGCGGGCGGGGCGAAGTAGCGCAGTGAGTTGCGGCCGCCCAACCGACGCACGAGTTCGCCGCGCCAAATGCCCGTCGCCGTGAACTGCCGCGCAAGCTTCGCCCACGTCGAGCGCGGCCAGTAGGTCACCCGTAAGGCCGGGTCGAGCCACACGAGGTGCCCGGCGTCGCGCAGTCGAAAGTTGAGCTCCCAGTCTTCGCCGCGCTTGAGGCCCTCGTCATAGAGCCCCACGGCCACGAGCGCGTCGCGACGCATGATGCCCAGGTACGCGCTTTCGGCCGGGCCTTCGGATGCTCCACCGTGGTAGGCCCCGCCGCCCAACCCGAGTCGGCTGTTGTAGGCCCGCGCGATCGCCGACTGTAGCCGCCCCCGACCCGTGGCGACCATGAGCCCGCCCACGCTCGCGGCACCCGTGCGCTGCAGCGTTGCGACACCCAGTGCGGTGTAATCAGGCAGAAGTTCTGTGTGCGCATCGACCCGCACGATGATGTCGTGGGCAGCAGCGCGAATGCCGAGATTGAGGCTCAGCGGAATGGAGAGGGTCTCGCACGAGACAACCCGCACGCGGGCATCCGTCGCCGCACGTTCGGTGACGCGCTCGGTGGTGCCGTCTGTCGACGGGCCGAGCACGACAACTAACTCGCGCTCACCCTCGTAATGCTGGGCAAGAACGCTGTGGATCGCGTCGTCGATGTAGGCGGCCTCGTTGTACACCGGCATGACGTAGCTCACGCCGGGGTGCGACGATGCAGGCTGGCCCATACCTCACGAGGGTAGTGCCTGGGTCGCGCCTCGGTCGTGCGCCGATCTCGTGACCGGCGCACGACCTCGTGAGCGTTACGGCAGCTCGCCCAAGGTGACGGAGATTTCGCGTGCTTCGCCATCGCGCACATAGATCAGCGTCGTGGTGGCGCCCGCGGGCAGCACACGAACTTGTGCGGTGAGGTCGACGCTGCCGGTGATCGGCACACCGTTGAATACCGTGATGATGTCGCCACCGTCGAGGCCGGCGACCTGCGCGGCACCTCCTGGCAACACGCTGTCAACGAGAGCGCCGGTGACCGTGCTCTCGGCGTCATTGAGGGCGTCGGTCACACTCGCGCCGAGCAAGCCGTGGGTCGCCGAACCGTTCTCGATGAGCTCGGTGGCGATGCGCTGGGCGAAGTTCGACGGAATCGAGAAGCCCACTCCGATGCTGCCCGACTGCGCTCCGCTGCCACCCGTCGAGGCAATCGCAACGACGATGCCGATGAGTCGGCCCTCGGCGTCGAGAAGTGCTCCGCCCGAGTTGCCCGGGTTGATGGCCGCATCGGTCTGGATGACTGGGAGCGACACGGTCGTCGATGCCACCGGCTGCTGAGCGGGCGCTTCGGCGTCGGGCTGACTGAAGTCCCAGAAGTCGAACGGCGCGTCGGTGCCGCTCTCGGTGTCGGGCTGAACGGGAGCGCCCGGCTCTTGCACCGCTGACGAGCGCACCGTGATCGAGCGGTTCAGTGCCGAGACGATGCCGTTCGATACCGACCCAGCGAGGCCCAGCGGGGCGCCGATCACAATCGTTTGGTCGCCGACGTTGATCGCGTCTGAATCGGCGAACTCGATGACGGGCAAGTTGCTGGCGCCCTCGAGCTTGACGACGGCAAGATCAGCAACCGGGTCGCTTCCGACCAGTTCGGCATCGAAGATGCGACCGTCGGAGAGCGTGACGCGAATGCTCGGGTTGTTCGTGGCACCCTCGAGCGTGGCGACGTGATTGTTGGTGAGCACGTATCCGTCAGCGCTGAGGATGACGCCCGAGCCATTGCCCGATGCGCCACCTCCGGCAACCGTCAACGTGACGACGGCGGGCATCGCCTTGGCCACGACCGCGGTCACGAGCGAAGCGTCACCCGAGTCATTGACCGTGATTGACGTGGGCGTGCTCGACACCGCTGACACGCTAGGCGCGTCGTTCGCGAGCACTGCCGCCACGACCCCACCGCCGGCGACTCCGCCAATCAGGGCACCCACCGCGAGCATGCCGACGAGCGGCGCCATGGCGAGCTTCGAGGGCTGGGCCGGTGCGGTCGCGGGGGCCGGTGCTTCGGCAACGGATGAGGGGTCTGGCTGGTCGACCTGGTCGGGGTTCTCGACGTTGGTGGTCATGGGGAGGTGCTCCTTTCGGCGCTGTCAGCGTCCTCCGCAAACCTGTGCATTCTATTTGGCGCGCCTGAGGGCCTCCCGTCGCTTCGCCCAGCCGTGCCTTGGTCGAGCCGACGAGACGGTCGGGCTCAGCATCCGGGGCCGGCGGGCGCTCGTGCGCAGTCCCGGTCGACGAGCACCGTGACCGCACCGCCCGCCGTCGCGACCAGATCGTTGGCCGGTAGCACGATGATGCCCGTGAGGCTCGTCCACGATCCCCCGGCGAATCGGTACTCGGCCGTGTACTCGACGTCGAGTTCGATGACGTAGGTTCCGGATGCACGGTAGATGTGGCTCGTCGGCGTTGGGTCGAACTCGCGCAGGCCCAGCGCCGCCCAGCTCGCGCCGCGCGTTCCGAGCCGAGCGGCCGTGCCGTCGCCATAGCGCCAGCGATACCCCACGGGAGTAAAGCGCACATCAGCGGGCACTCCGAACAACGTGCCACTGACCACGTGCCGGTCGATGACGGCGACGAAGTTGGTGGGAAGGCCCACGACCATCCACCCGTCGGGCTGCATGAACTGCACGGCTGCCTGCGGGCGGAAGACGGCGATGTCGCTGAGGGTGATGGGCGGGATGCCCGGCGCTGGCTCGACCGGCTCGACGGGCTTGCCCTGACCCTCGCCGTAGCAGTACCCCGCGAAGACCTCTTCACACGGCATCGGGGGCAGGGTTGATGAGCCGGATCCTCCCCCGCTACTCGAACCATCCGACCCGCCCGACCCGGGGCTGCCTCCCCCCGTCAGTTGCCCGTCGAGCACCGCACCGTCGCCCTCGATCGAGCCGCCGACGTTCGGGCACCCTGTTATGGCTTGATCCTCGATGGCACAACCCGAGCTGGCCCATGCCGAAGAAAACTGAAAAACCGAGCTGGCACCCAGGCTGACCGCAACTATGAACAAAATTGCTGATCGGCCCATACCGCCCTCTCAACGACAAGAACGTTTTCGCCCTGCGCCATCACTTCTACTTCAAAGGCGGTCAAGTCTGGGCGCGATTCTTCAACGACAGACGCACCTTCCGGGCCGATGACGTCGAATCCCGCGACGCTTTCACATACGTAGAAACGCACCCGTGAACTGCTGTCGAACTCGAACATTTGCTGAAACTCAACTTCGACGAGCTCCCTGACTCCTTCAACCCTTAGGCCTCGCTCCGCGAACGTTGCGACGGAATCCTTTACTTCTTCCAAGGCAGCGCTCTCGGCGACTTTCGATAGGGCCGAAGAGTCACCACTCGGATTCTGAAGTACACGAACAACAACAGCCAGATACTCCTCATACGCCTGCGTCGCAGCCTCGAGAGCCTCCTCGTCCGTCGCGAAGAGCGGCGGCGTGGCCGACGAGGGCTCGGGCGGCGGGATCCGCGCCGGCTCGGTGCAGCCAACCAGTGCGGCGACGAGCACGGCGAGCGGGACAACGGCAAGGGCGTGGCGGCGTGACATGCACGCCACGGTAGGGAGGGCGCGGGCATCCCGCATCGACTCTCCACAGCGGCAGAACCACAGACGCCGCCGGCGATCGAGACCCTTAACGGTGCGGCGCAAGCCCCAAAGGGGGTACACCAGTTCGTCTACCCGACACATAGGATAAATATGCCGTTTGACCCACCACCAACCCGGGGGCCTGCATGACGACGTCTCGCATCATCGACATCGACGTGATTCTCGATGCCGCCAGCGACATCTTGACCAACGACGGTTATGCGGCGGTCACCCTCGGGTCGATCGCCTCGCGGTGCGGCTCCAGCGTCGACGAGGTGAGTGACATCTTCCCCTCCGCGAACGACGCGATGGTCGCGATGCTGAACCGCGAGTTCCACGGCATGTACGGGCTCATCGTGCAGAACATCGAACGCGACCCGCGCGGCGGCCTGCTCTCGCGCATGTACACCTACATTCTCAGCGCGGTGTACGAACGCCCCCTCGCGAAGATGCTCTTCGTGATCGACCGCGATGCCCTCTCGTCGATCATGCGCAATGCGCACAGCTTCTCGTACACCCCGACGATCGGCATTCGGGGGGAGCTCATCGAGGCGTTGCAGGTCGCGGGCATGGTGCGCACCGATGTCGATGCCCGCATGATCTCGAGCGTGCTCTCGGCCTGCTCGGCCGGGCTCGCTCTGACGGCTCCGCACGACGAGCTTGACCTCATCATCGACGGGCTCTCGACCATGCTCGCGCGCGCGGTGGATGCAGACGTGATCGACACCAGCCCCGGCAAAGCGGTCTTCTATGACTGGGCCACCAAGTTGGCGATGCCTGGTCGCGACGACTAAGCGTTTCGGTGCCGCTAGGGTCGTCGTGACATGACCCCGATCGACCGAGGCGATGATGCCCCGTGGATGCGCGCCGTGCGCTCCGCGGGCCTCGTGAGTGCTGACGGCACGGTGCGCCCCACGATTTTCGCCGAAATGTCAGCCTTGGCTGCCCAGTTCGACGCGGTCAACCTGGGCCAGGGATTTCCCGACGACGCGGCTCCCGCCGCTGTGCTCGACGCCGCCATCGAGGCCATTCGTGCCGGCGTCAATCAATACCCGCCGGGTCGTGGGTTTGCTGAGCTGCGCGAGGCGATTGCCGAGCACCAAGAACGCTTCAATGGGCTCACGATTGACCCGGCCACTGAGGTGCTCGTGACGGCGGGGGCAACGGAGGCGATCGCGGCGAGCCTGCTGGCTTTTGCGGGCACGGGCGACGAGGTCATCACGTTCGAGCCGTTCTACGACTCGTACGCTGCAATCATCGGGCTCAGCGGAGCAACGCACGTGACGATCGCGCTGCACGGCCCCGACTTCCAGCCCGCGCCTGCCGACATCGATGCGGCCTTTAACGACCGCACGCGCGTCATCGTGCTCAACTCTCCGCACAACCCCACGGGTTCGATTCTGGAGCCGCAGCACGTCGAGCGCGTCGTGGCGCTCGCGGCGAAACACAACGCGATCATCGTGAGCGACGAGGTCTATGAGCACCTGATCTACGACGGGCGCCCGCACATGCCCGTGGCCACCCTGCCCGGCGCGCGCGAGCGCACGCTCACGATCTCGAGCGCCGCCAAGACCTTCTCGGTCACGGGGTGGAAGATCGGCTGGGTCACCGGACCTGCCGCTCTCGTCGACGCCGTGCTCGGCGTGAAGCAGTGGCTGACCTACGTCAATGGCGCACCATTCCAGGGCGCGGTGGCGCGCGGCCTTCGACTCGGCGATGACTACTTCGACACCCTGCGTGCAACCCTGCAGCGGCGGCGCGATCTGCTCGCTGCCGGGCTCATCGCCGCGGGCTTCAGGATCGCGCCGACGGCCGGCTCGTACTTCATCGTCGCCGAGCACCCGACATTGGGTGACGCTGCGACGAGCGCTCGCGCCCTCGCCGCTCACCC
>JAYUKK010000222.1:0-10012 GCA_043764515.1 Microbacterium sp. | reverse complement strand
CGGCCTCCACAACACCACCATCGACGATCTCGTCGGCGACGCGCACGAGTGCGTAGATGTTCTCGACGTGCTGGCGCACGGTCACGTCGAGCAAGCGTGAGGCAAGCCCGAACGAGGTCGAGTACTGACGGATGACCACACCGGCCGTCTCGTCGGCGACGCGGTCATACAGGCTCAAGCGGTTCATCTCACCCGTTTCAACACGGTCTCGGCGACGGGGTGCAGCTCGTCGCGCAAAGACGAAGGAATGTGGGGCTCGGCCAATCGAGCCAGTGCGCGATTGGCGTAGCCGCGCGCGAGGTCCTCGGCGAACGCGCGTGCGCCGCATTCGATGAGCAGCAACCGCGCCTCGGCGGCCTCTTCGACGGTCAAGTCGGCCTTGCCGATGAGGTCACACAGCCGTGCCCAGGCGGGCGTGGAACACGCAAACGCGATCATCACGGTGCGTTTACCCTCGCGCAGGTCGCCGATGGTGGTCTTGCCGGTGGACTCTTCTTCGCCGAAGACCCCGAGCACATCATCCACAATCTGATACGCGATGCCGATGTCGCGACCGAAGTCACCGAGCGTCTCCACGGTCTGTTCGGTCGCGCCGGCGAGAATCGCGCCCGCTTGCAGCGGTGTCTCAAACGAGTAGACCGCCGTCTTGAGTCGCTCCATCGTGAGGATGTCGTCGACGAGGGGCATGTCGGGGTCAATCGAGAAGTCGACGTCGATCAGCTCGCCGGCCGCGCTCGCGAACATCGCCTCGTCGAGCACGTCGAGCAGGCGCTCGCGCAAGGGCGAGCCGACGCCGCTCTTGTCAATGAGCCGGTATGCGTTGAACAAGGCCAGGTCACCCGCAATCACTGCGGCCGACACCCCGCGGTGCTCGGCGATTTCGACGCTTGCCCCGCGATCCACAGCATGGTCGCGATACGCCCCCGAGATGTTCGGGATGCCCCGCCGCACAAAATCGCGATCGATCACGTCGTCGTGCACGATGAGCGCGGTGTGCAGCAGCTCGAATGATGCGCCGACGTAGGCCGCAGCATCCATGTCGGTGCCCCCGAGTCCGGCATACGCGGCCATGACCATGCGGGGGCGGAATCGCTTGCCACCTTGCGTGTTGCGCTCGAGCAGGCCCCACAAGTGCAAATAGTGGTCTCCCAGGGGAGCCGCACGCTTCTTGGATAGGCTAAAGAAACGCTCCAGCACAGCGTCGACCATGGCCGCTCGCGACTCTGCGATCGCCTCCAGGTCGTTCCTCTTCACCTGAGCAGACTACCCCGCCCTATGAGCGAAATCCCTGAGACCGTCGTGCTTCTCGACGACGACGGCACCATGATCGGCACCGCGCCTAAGGCGACGGTGCATACTACCGAGACGCCGCTGCACTTGGCCTTCTCGTGCCACGTGTTTGACGACGCGGGGCGTGTGCTTGTCACGCGCCGCGCTCTCGGCAAAAAAACGTGGCCCGGGGTGTGGACCAACGCGTTCTGCGGGCATCCGGCCCCCAACGAAGACACGGTGCAGGCGATCACGCGCCGCGCCGAGCGCGAGCTCGGGCTCACCGTCACCGACGTTGCGGTCGCGCTGCCTGACTTTCGGTACCGGGCCGTCGACGCCTCGGGCATCGTCGAGAACGAGATTTGCCCGGTGTACACGGCTCGCGCCGTGGGCGACCTCGCCCCCTCCGACGACGAAGTGGCTGAATGGGCCTGGCTCGATCCCCACGAGTTGCGCACGGCGGTCGCCGGAGCACCTTTTGCCTTCAGCCCGTGGCTCGGGTGGCAGCTCGCCGCCTGGGAGGGCGACTACTCCGCCCCGGCCTGATCGGCGGCCCGTTCATTGGCCGACGCTGGGATGTTCGGCACATCGTGTCGGCGCGGCACACTGACGACGGCCGTTGTGCCTTGCTCGCCGTCGGAGAGCAGCTCGACATGCCCTTCGAGGCGCTGGTGCACGAGCGCTCTCACGATCGGCAGGCCGAGTCCGGTGCCAGGAACGTCGCGGTGCCGTTCCGACTGCACGCGGTAGAAGCGCTCCCAGACCGCCTCCTGCTCGGCGACCGGTATGCCCGGCCCTTCATCGACGATGGTCATCGTGACCTCATCCGGGTGATCGGAGAGCGTGACCGTAATCGTGCCCACCACCGGGCTGAACTTTATGGCGTTCGAGAGGAGGTTCGCGCACACCCTCGTGAACTCCTGTTCGACGCCGTGGATGATCACCGGATGTTCAGGAACCCTGACGACGACCTGAACACCTCGGCCGGGAGTCACGAGGCCCGTAGCGTCGTCAACGCACTCGCGCAGCAGCTGGCCCGCGTCGAAATCAACGGCGAGTCGCGTGTTCCCCCCGATTGTGGTGAGACTGCTGAGTTCGAGCACGTCCTCGATCACGTCGGCGAGGCGACGAGCATTGCGGTAGATGACCCTCGCCGCCTGGTGCGCATCACGGTCGAGCTCACTCTCGATCAGTTGCTCCGAGAAGCCCAAAATGCTCGTCACGGGAGTGCGGAGCTCATGGCTCACCGAGGCGACGAAGTCATCCTTTTGCTGGTTGAGTTCGCGTAGCTCCGCCGCGATCGCCAGAGCTTCTTTCTCGCGCTGATCGCTCTCGGTCACGTCGCGAAAGGTCAGCGTGACGACAGGGCGCCCCCCAACCTCTGAGAACGTGGCGACGTCGACCTCGAAGCGACGGTCGTCGCGGTCGAACTCCACTCGACCTCGACCCCTTGCCGCGACGCACTCGTCGATGGCCGTGTCTCCGAACGTTGATCGATCGCTTACCGCGCTGACCATCCGGCTCTGCCATGCGTCAGGATGCTCGCCCCACCCCATTGCGCCGAGCGCGATGGCATTCACTCCGACGACGCGGTACCTCCCAGAATCGAGATTCTCGGCGACGAGAAGGCCCGACTCAGCACTCGCTATCCCGGCCCGAAGAAGTGCCTCTCGAGTTTCGACTTGGTTCACGGCGCTCGCCCAATCATTGTGGGCCGCCACCACGTAGAGCGACACAACGGCGTGCACGATGAAGAACACTTGCAGCAACTCGACGGTTGCGCGTGTGCCGTCGTCTGCGAATACGGCGAACGGCCCTCCCCCCAAGGCGGTGAGGGTACTCACCGCACCGGCACACACCACGAGTTCGATCGCGAGCACCATGATCGGCAGTCGGATGGCGGCCCAAAGAAGAGGAACCATCGTCACGAAAACGATCGGCAGCACGGCGCCGGGCGCAAAGATGACTATCAACACGAGGGCAAGAAATGCGACCTGAGCGATGGACTCGACGACACTTGTACGACGAGCCGTCCGTCGATTAACAAGGCCGAGCGGCACGATGATGAGCATGGCTGAGAGGTGCGATGCGAAGACGCCAAGGGCGACTTGGGAGAAGGCTTGGCCGCCAAAAGTCGCCAGGGCCGCGCCCGCGAGCACCGCCAGCACGGCGGAGCCAACAGCGCTAGCCGCAATCAACCGACTCACGTCTGGGGGGCTCTCCAGCCTCGCCTCCGGCTTGCCGCCCGTCAGCAAACGCGCTACGACCCATGCCTCAATCGCACTCCCCAGCGCCCACAGCACCGCAACGAGCAACTCTCGCCCACTCAGAACATTGCCGACGAGCGAGATTGCGGCGATGCCGGCGGCGGCAGCGACACGCGTTCCGCGCGAGGCAAGAACGGCAATGACGCTAATGCCCGCGGCGGGCCACCACGCCGCGATCGCCGCATTGACCGGACTGAGGAGCACCGACGCAACACTCACGGCTCCGGAAATGACCATGATCAGCGCGATGGTCGCCCTGCGCTCCCCTGTATTCGCGAGCCACGTCGCCGCGGCGATGCCGTTCTGGGCCATGAGCCATCCTTCTGTGAAGACTGTCTGCGAAAGGTGCTGGCGAGCGAGACTACTGACCAGACGATCGGCAGCGAATCGGGGCGAGCACGAGCTAGTTGATCAGGTATTCCTCAGTGGCAAATCCTGGCGGGACTTGAGTCACGCGTCGGCGCGGCACGCGCACCATCATCGTCGTGCCGTGCTCGCCATCGGAATGCAGCTCGACCTGCCCACCGAACCGCTGGGTCACCAGCGCGCGCACGATCGGCAGGCCGAGTCCCGTGCCAGGAACGTCGCGGTGCCGGTCCGACTGCACTCGATAGAAACGCTCCCAGACGGCCTCCTGCTCTTCACGGGGGATGCCCGGCCCCTGATCCTCGATTCTTATCTCTACGTCGTCGCTCGACTCAGTGAGCGTCACGGTCACGATGCCTCCTGCGGGACTGAACTTGACCGCGTTCGACAGCAGATTGGAGAACACGCGGACAAAGTCTTGCTCGTCACCCCAGACGATGACCGGATTCTCTGGCACACGGAGGTCGACGCTCACTTTCTGCGCCGGCAAGACGAGCCCGATGGTGTCTTCGACACACTCGGCCAACAGTCGACACGCGTCGAGCTCGGTGGGAGGGCGCCTGCCCACGTATGTCGAGAGCTCACTGAGTTCGAGCACGTCTTCGATCACATCGGCGAGCCGGCGCGCATTGCGAAAGATGATGCGGCCCGCGAAAGCGGGATCTGCAGCTGCTTGGCCTGGCTCGGTGAGGTCTTCGGCAAACCCCAGAATGCTCGTGACGGGCGTGCGCAACTCGTGACTCACCGAAGCGATGAAGTAATCCTTCTGACGGCTCAGCTCGCGCTGCTCGTCGGCCACCTGGGTCGCCTCGCGCTCGCGCGCGGCGAGCGCCTCCGTGGTGGCGTTCCAGTCGGCGCTTTGCCCCGAGGCATAGCTGCTGGCCACCGCGTGCGTCAACATGAATAACTGCACCGCGAGTACGCCACCCCGCAGATCATCCGCGATGAGGAGCCCGAACGGCCCGTCGCCCTGGGTAGTCAAGGCCACCGTGATCAACCCCATCACGAGCGACTGCACCACAGGCACGACGGGAGGCAACCGATACGCCCCCCAGATGAACGTCGTGATGATGAAGAACGTGAGGGAGTAGGTCGGGAAGAGCACGAAGACCACGAAGATGAGCACCGCGAGAGTCACGCTTTGGGCCATGGCCTCCCACCACGTCGCACGCAGCGGAACAGTCAAGGGGACGAGTGCGAGCGGAGCGATGACGTACAACGAGCTGGCATGCGACGTGTACACAGAAAGCCCGAACGCAATGGGATCGATTCCGAGGACCACAGCCGCTGATCCGGCCACAATGATGGCGAGAGCGATCGCCGCCACCGCGATGCTCCAGACGAATCGAATGATGTGACTGAGCGTCGTGAACTCTGCGTGACGGTGACCGCGAGTGAGCAACCACACCGCCAGCCAGACTTCGACAGCGTTCCCGACGCTGTACGCGATGGCAAGGTCAAGAGTTCGGCCGCCCAGAAGGTTCGCCACCGTCAACAAGACGACAAACGGGGCCAAGACGGCCAGTCGTCTCCCTCGACTGGCGAGCACGGCGAAGTAGGCGACGCCTATGGCTGGCCACCACAGAGCGGCGGGGAATTCTGGGCTTTGCGAGGTCAAGCTCCACATCGCGACACCGAAGACGGCAAGGAGCAGAACGGCGATGAGTGAGCGGCGCGGGAGCGCGTCGAGATCGTTGAGCCGCGCGGAGATACCTCGAGCATCCATCGAGCGTCCTTTGTCCAGAGCTAAACAGAACGGTGCCTGGTGCCGACCCTATCGCGGGGGGTTCTGCACAGCTCGCACGCGCACGTCCGTAGCGTGCCACACTGGTGGCGATAACAGAAGGACGGTCTTATGGCGCACGTACTCATCGTTGAAGATGAACCCGATGTGTTGCTGTTGCTCGAGAACCGCATGCGCGGCGCAGGCCACGAAGTCGAGAGCGTCACCGACGGCGAGCAGGCACTCGCCGCAGTGGCCAACCGCGCTCCTGATGTCGTCATTCTCGACTGGATGATGCCGCGCTACAGCGGCCTCGAAGTGTGCGAACACATTCGCGAGGGCGACGCCGATCACCGCATCAAGGTACTCATGTTGACGGCCAAATCGCAGCAGCACGACATTGACCGTGCCTATGCCGCGGGTGTTGACGATTACATCGTCAAGCCGTTTAGTTCACGCGACCTCATCGACCGCGTCGCGGCCCTGGCAAGCCCCAACTCCGAGGCCGCCGCTCACTAGCCCTGCGACGGTACTCGCTCGGCGCTATTCACTCGGCGGTGCGATCTCGGTGCGGTGAAAGTTCAGCCATGAGCGCGAAGCGGTGGGGCCGCGCTGGCCTTGGTACCGGTTGAGATATTGCCCGGTGCCGTAGGGATTCTCCGCCGGCGATGAGAGGCGGAAGAAGCAGAGCTGCCCGATCTTCATGCCCGGCCAGAGCTTGATCGGTAGGGTCGCGACATTGCTGAGTTCGAGCGTGACGTGGCCCGTGAAGCCCGGGTCAATAAAGCCCGCCGTTGAATGTGTCAGAAGACCCAGCCGGCCGAGCGAGCTCTTGCCTTCGAGCCGAGCCGCCACGTCGTCGGGCAGCGTGACCTGCTCGTAGGTGGCTCCGAGCACGAACTCGCCGGGGTGCAAGATGAAGGGCTCGTCGCCCTTCGCCTCGACCAAGCGTGTGAGCTCGGGCTGCTCTTCAGCCGGGTCGATGAACGGGTACTTGTGGTTGTCGAAGAGGCGAAACATCGAGTCGAGACGCACGTCAACACTTGAAGGTTGCACCATGCCGAGCTCGAGCGGGTCGAGGCCGATACGGCCAGACGACAATTCGGCACGGATGTCGCGATCGCTCAGCAGCATGCGGCCAGCCTAGCGAGGCGGTCAGGTTCGCTACACTGACACAGCACTCCTGCAGTGCGACTGGGGATGTAGTTCAATGGCAGAACTTCAGCTTCCCAAGCTGATAGCGCGGGTTCGATTCCCGTCATCCCCTCGGTTTCATTCTTCGTCGGTGACGGCGTAACTCTCGATCTCGGCGCGCACCGCGTCGAGCGCCGCGGGCGAGAGGCCAGCATCCCCCGCCACCGCGCGCCAGCCATCGACCATCACGTCACCAAAGTTGTGACCGTGACGGGCGGGCGGGCTCTGCCCCATGAGCATGTCGATGGTGACCTGCAGGCCCGTCACGATCGGGATCCAGCGCATCGATGGGCTCACGTCGGCAGCGCGTTGCTCGGGCTCAAGCCACTCCGGCGGTGACCACAAGAGCTCGGCCGTCAGCCACGTGATCGGATCGGTCGCATGCTGCAGGTACAGCACCCGCGGCTCTTCCCAGGGCCCCGGTAGGCGATCGGTGTCGCCTGGCTGCGACATCCACCGCACCTGTCGGCCGTCATCGACAACGGGCTGCCACGCGGGCGATCCATCATCGCGGGCTTGCTGCAACGATTGCCACAGCGTCGAACTGGCCGGACTGCCGACGAACACAGCGCCGTCGGTACGTTCACGCACATCGACAAGCCCGTCGAAGACCTCTTGACCGCCGTGCGCGCCGAGACTCAGACCATAGGTGAAGAGTCGCGGCCGATCATTGGCGGGGATGCTCTCCCACTCGGCGTACACGGCCTCGAAGGTCGCCTGCGCTGTGGCCACGGGAGCATCGGGATCAAACAAGAATGACACCCAGCTGGGCGTGTAGGCATACTGCATCGCGACGATTGCCGTGCTGCCAGCGTGCAGGTATTCGATCGCGTCGACCGCTTGGTCTTCGAGCCAGCCTGAACCGGTCGTCGTCGCCACAATGAGCACCTCACGATCGAACGCGCCCGTGCGCCGCAACTCATCGACGGCGAGCGCCGCACGCTCGGACACCGAGTCGGCACTGCCGAGACCGACATAGACGCGGATGGGGTCGAGTGCCTCAAGACCGATGAGGCCTTCGATCTGCGCCGCTGACGGGCCGCCCGCGACGAACGCTCCCCCGTGCCGGCCGAGCGATGACCACTCGACCGCCGACTCGCTACCCGCCGACCGAAACTCGCTCGACGGCTCGGTGAGCGCCGCGTCGGGCTGGCCATTGCGCTCGGCATAGATGATGTCAATCGTTGCCATGACGGCAAGACCGGTGAGACCGCCTGCTGCTGTGACAAGGACGACGACACCAACGCCACCGACGATAGGTCCGACGAGCCGCACCAGCTGGATCGTCAGGCGGCGCACACCCCGGCCGATCACCACGAGAAGTGCGGCCATCACGAGCGCGCCGGCCACAAAGGCGCCGACCGCCACGGAGTCGAGTGGGGGAAGTTCGACGAGTGCCCGCACCTCGTTTTGCCACCCGACCGCGGCGATGCCGACGAGCACGATGATCGCCACAGCCAGAGCGAGCATCCCCCACCAGACGATGCGGCGTGAGCGCGCATCGGGGCGCCAGGGCACTGCTGAGCGGATGATCCACCACACGAGGGCTCCCAGCGCGTAGCCCAGTCCAAACGCGACCCCCGCCAGTGCGCCTTGCAAGATCGCGGGACGCGGAAGCAACGACGGGGTCAACGAGAGCGCAACGAGGGCGAGCCCAACGAGCACCCCACCCGGGTCGAGATGCCACCAACGACGAGCGGTCATAGCGCCAGCATATTGCGGCACTCTCCTGGTTCACCTCGTTCGACTCCTCGTGATGATCACGACCAATCTCGCGAGGCGATGGCCACGAAGAGAAGACACACGCAAGGGGGATGAGTGAGAACAGCGCAGGGTCGAGGGGTCGTCGCCGTGAGCGCGGCGGGGGCCGCAGTCGTTTACGGCGCGGTGGCCGTGACCACGGCGCCGGGGGGCGTGGTCGCTGTTCTGATCGTGGCGGCAGCCATCGAGCTGGTCATCGCGGTGGGGGCCGCGGGTGCCGCTCGATGGCTGCCGTTGCCCCGCGCTCTCGCGGTGATTCTCGCGTTGCCCGTGCTGCTCTGGGCACTGTTCTTGCTGGTCGCGGTCACGGCCCGCGCACCCGAGCTCGCGAGCGCCCTCGCGACGGTGCCCCTCACAGGAGCATCGACGCTTTCCCTTGTCGCCGCAGGCAGTGCGGGGGCGGATGCCCGGCGCGCGACAGCGACGACCTCGGTGCGGCCGCGACAGGCGGGGGCCGCTCTGGTGTCGGCCGCGCTGCTCACAGCGCTCATCGTGACACCTTCCGTGGCCGCGGCGCTTCCCGGGCCGGATGCCGTCACGCCGAAGAACGCCCCGGCGATCGTCACGGTCGACGACCACTCGACGCACGGCAACCACCCGTAGCCGAGATTTAGGGCCGGGCAGCGATCGCGCGGCCGATGCCCGGCTCGGCCTCGGCCATGAAACGACGCACATCGTTGTCAACGATGATGTCGCTCGGCCTGAGGGGCCGCACGAGATGCAAGCCATCAAGCGAACGGATGCGGCTGAGCGCCACATAGGTCTGCCCCGGAGCGAAGGCCCGAGGCCCGAGGTCGACAATCGCCCGGTCGTAGGTCGAGCCCTGTGACTTGTGAATCGTGACGGCCCACGCCAACCGCAACGGAAACTGCGTGAACTCGGCGACAACATCTTTTGACACTCGCTTGGTGGCAGCCGAGTAGGTGTACTTGTACTTCTCCCAGGTGGCGGGCACGACTTCGTGGCTCTCGCCATCGACCTCCACGAAAACCGTCCGGCCAATGCGCTCAACCGTTCCGAGGCTGCCGTTGACCCAGCGCGGGTGGCCGTCGCCCCCGGTGTCGTTGCGCAAAAACATGACCTGCGCACCCACCTTGAGCTGCAGGTCTTCGTCGGCGGGATACCCACCCTTAGGGCCGAACTCACCCGCGATGTCAGCACGAGCGGTCTTGGGGTCTCCGGGGAGGCGGCGGAGCGCATCCATGTTGATGCGTGTCACGGTGGCGTTGGTCGTCGCCAGAGTCAGCACCCCCTCGTCGGGTGCGGGGCGGGCGCCCGCCTCGTTGAGAGCCCAGCCGATCTCGGGTGTCACGGTGCCGTGCCGCACCGCCGTCAGCATGGCGCGGAAGTCGGCATCGTGCTGTCGGTGAATGGTCTGCAGTTCGACAATGCGCAGATCGGCCTCGTTCCAGACCGCGGCATCGAAGAACCA
>JAYUKK010000221.1:0-10037 GCA_043764515.1 Microbacterium sp. | reverse complement strand
ATGGGCAGGCGTTCGACCTCTGATTGCGCGCTCGGGCGCAGTCGGGTGCGGATGCGCGCCACGAGCTCTTTCGGATTGAAGGGCTTCACGACATAGTCATCGGCGCCGCTTTCCAGCCCGCGCACGACGTCGGTCGAGTCGCTCTTGGCGGTGAGCATGATGATGGGCGTGCCGCTCGTCTCACGAATGCGCGTGCAGACCTCGATGCCATCCATGCCGGGCAACATGAGATCGAGCAGAACGAGGTCAGGCTTGACGCTCGCGAAGGCCTCGATCGCGGCCGGGCCGTCGAAGGAGAAGTGGGGCTCGAACCCTTCGCCCCGAAGAACGATGCCGATCATTTCGGCGATGGCGGCGTCGTCATCGACGACCAGGATGCGCGCGGTCATTGGGCAGCCTCCGCTTCTGTGTTGGCTCCAGCCTAGACGAGTGTGACACCATACGTTTCGAGCCGACCTCAGGCACGAACGAAGGGTGAGCACGTGAGCGATTCCACCTCTTGGGCCTCGCCCGGCGGGCCGACTCCCGACGCTCCTGGCCCCGAGGCCGCAGCGAGCCCGTACGCCCCCGCCCACGAGCACGTGGCGCCGGCCGCGGCCAGCGCCACGCCGTACGGCGTCGCGCCTTCCGCTCCGGGCTGGACACCGCCGCCGAAGCCCGGGCTCATCCCCCTGCGACCGATCGAGTTCGGCACCGTACTCGGCGCCAGTTTTCAGGTGTTGCGCCGCAACCCGCGCCCGACGTTCGGTGCCGCTCTGTTGCTCAACGCTCTCGTCGTCTTCTTGTCGACGGGCATCAGCACCGTCATCATCATCTCGGGCATCGACCGCGCCTCTCGCGCCAACCTCGCAGATTCCGACGTGATCTTCGCGGGCACCTTCGCCTTGGCGCTCGTCGCCACCTTGTTGGCCGTGGGCATCTCGATCGTTGCGCAAGCACTGCTCCAGGGCATCATCTCGATCGAGGTTTCGCGCGCGACGCTGGGCGAGAAGCTCACCCTGCGTCAACTGCTCGCTGTCGGTCGTGGCCGCTGGTGGGCGCTCATCGGCTGGACGGTCATCCTCGGTGCCGCCATCGGTGTCGCATTCGGCATGCTCATCGCCCTGAGCCTCGGCTTCTTCATTGTGGGCGAGCCGGCCGCGATCGCCGGCGGAGTGGTGTTCTTGATTCTCGGCGGTCTCGGCCTCGCCGTAGTGACCGTCTGGCTGAGCACGAAGCTCGCTTTCGTGCCCGCGGCGATCATCATCGAACGCCTTCCGCTCGGCGAAGCGATTCGTCGCTCGTGGTCTCTCGTGCGCGGCGCGTTCTGGCGCATCTTTGGCACGCTAATTCTCGTCACGGTCATGGTGAACATCGCCGCGAGCGTCGTTACCACGCCGTTCCAGTTCGCCGCGTCGTTCGCGATCCCTCTCGTGAACCCGGCGGGGCAAGTCGACACCGACTTCACCCTCTTCATCGTCCTGAACCTCGTGGTTGTCGCCATTACCGCCGTCGTGGGAGCAATCGGCGCGGTGCTCACGACATCTGCCACCTCGCTGCTCTACATCGACCGTCGCATGCGCACCGAGGGCCTCGACCTCGAACTGCAGCGGTACGTCGAGTTGCGGGCGAGCGGCACGGCGGGCGCCGACCCCTACCTCGCGGCACCGTGACGCTCAGCATTCCCGTCGAGCCCACTGCTCCGGATGCCCGCGAACTGCTACTCAACGAGCTCAGCGACCCGGCCTACGCCGAGAGCCAGCCCACGTGGTTCGACCTCGTCACGCAGTCCGTGCTCGACTGGTTCGGCAGCCTGCGGCTCGGTGAGGGAGAAGGCCCCCCGGCACTCGTGCTGGTGATCGGAGCGATCGTGCTCGCGGCCGCGGTCATCGCGGCCATCGTCATCTACGGCCTCCCCCGATGGCGCACGCGCAGCCGCCTCGGCATCGGCGACCTGCTCGGCGAGAACGACCGGCGCACAGCCCGGCAATTGCGTCGCGACGCTGAACGGGCCGCCGCGAGCGGCGACTGGCCGCTCGCAATCGCGGACCGTTACCGCGCGATCGCGCGCGCTCTTGACGAGCGCACCATTGTCACGGCTCTCCCCGGCACGACCGCGCACGGGTTCGCTCGCGCGGCTGCCCGACAGTTCCCGGAACACGGCGGCCAGCTCGACGAGGCCGCCGATCGTTTCGACGGTGTGCGCTACCTTGACCGCCCTGGCACCGCCGACGACTACGCGCTCGTCCGCACTCTCGACGAAGCCATCGACGCCAAGCCCTCGCCCCTGCCCGCCGTGGACGACCTCGTGGCGGCCCCGCGGTGAGCACCCCCGCCACGACCCTCAACGCCGAACTTTCGGCCGTCATCACCACGCCGACGGTGCGGCGTGCTGTGCGGCGCTCGCTTTACTGGGGCATCGCCGCGGCCGGCCTTCTCGTGCTCGGCATCGTCACCATCGGCATCAACGGCGCCACGCGCGTCGTGGAGCGCTGGGGTGCTGACGAGTCGGCTCCGACGGGGTCACGCGCCGTCGTTAACGTGCTGCGCGATGCCGGCGTCGACGTGGTCGTCACGGGCGAGCTCTCCGACACCTTGGCCGCGCTTGATGAGCCCGGAACGACTTTGTTTGTGGGCGATGTGCGCGGCATCCTCGACGACGAGCAGTGGCCACAATTACTCGGAGTCGCCGACCACCTCGTGCTCGCCGAGCCCTCGCAGTTGGCTCTGGATGCCCTGCGCATCGACGCCCTGACCGCCGCGCCCCTCAGCGACGGTGACGCGCTCGAGCTGCCCGCCGAGTGCCGTGTCGCGGCGGCAGAGCGGGCGGGGAGCATCCGCGCGACGGGCATCGGCTACAGCACCCTCGACGGGGAGATTTGTTTCGACGCGGGTGAGACCGGAGCGGGTCTCGTCGAACTCGAGGTCGACGATCGGCTTGTGACCGTGCTCGGCGCGGGGTCGGTGCTGCAGAACGGCGAGATCACCCGCGCAGGCAACGCTGCTCTCGCGCTGGGCCTGCTCGGTCAGCACGAGACCCTCGTCTGGTACCAGCCGACGCCCGCCGACCTCTCGGCGCCGAGCCTGAGCGAGCTGACGCCCGACTGGGTTAACCCCGTGGCCTGGCTTGCGGTGCTCGTCGGTCTCGCCGTCGCGTTCTGGCGAGGCCGTCGTTTCGGGCCGGTCGTGATAGAGAACCTGCCCGTCGTCGTCAAGACAACCGAGACGATGGAGGGCCGCGCGCGGCTCTACGCGCGCGAAGGCTCGCGCTTGCGGGCCGCTGACGCCCTCCGCGTCGGCACGCTGCGGCGCATCGCCCATGGGCTTGCCCTCGGCCGTAGCTCGGGCGTCGACGACATCGTCGGGGCCGTGGCCGCCATTACCGGCCGCGACTCGGCCACGCTGCAGGCGCTGCTCGTCGGCCTCGAACCCGCGAACGATCGCGAACTCGTCGAACTCAGTGACCGACTGCTCGAACTCGAGGCCGTCATCGCGCGGCGCGTCGGGCTCGACGAGACCGTGCTGAACTCCCCCACCACCGACCCCTCTCCGACCGGAAGAATGGACGCATGACCTCCACAGACCTTCGCGACGCCTTCGGGCTCGTGCGCACCGAAGTCGGCAAGGCCGTCGTGGGCCAGGACGGCGCCGTGAGCGGGCTGATCGTGGCCCTGCTCACGGGCGGTCACGTGCTGCTCGAGGGTGTGCCGGGCGTCGCCAAAACGCTGCTCGTGCGGACGCTCAGTGCGGCACTCGACCTGCGCACCACGCGCGTGCAGTTCACCCCCGACCTCATGCCCGGCGACGTCACGGGCTCGGTCGTCTACGACGCCAAGGCGGGCGACTTCGAGTTTCGCCGCGGGCCGGTGTTCACGAACATCCTGCTCGCCGACGAAATCAACCGCACCCCTCCGAAGACCCAGTCGGCTCTCCTCGAGGCGATGGAAGAACGCCAGGTGACGGTCGACGGCACGACGCACCCGCTGCCGCACCCCTTCATGGTCGCGGCAACGCAGAACCCCGTGGAGTACGAGGGCACCTACACGTTGCCCGAGGCGCAGCTCGACCGCTTCTTGCTCAAGCTCGTGCTCGACCTGCCCGTGCGTGACGCCGAAGTCGAGGTCATGCAGCGGCACGCCGATGGGTTCAATCCGCGCGACCTGGCTGCCGCTGGCGTCACGGCCGTGCTCAACGCCGAACAGATCACGCAGGCACGCGCTCTCGTCGGTGAGGTTCGGGCCTCGGCTGAATTACTCGGCTACATCGTCGACCTCGCCCGCGCCACGCGCCAGAGCCCCTCGGTCAAGCTCGGTGTGAGCCCGCGCGGCACCACGGCGTTACTTGCCGCGGCGAAGGCATGGGCCTGGCTGCAGGGTGCCGAAGCGATCACCCCCGATCACGTGCAGGCGATGCTGCTGCCCGTGTGGCGGCACCGCATCGCTCTCCGGCCCGAAGCTGAACTGGAAGGCGTCTCGGCCGACACCATCTTGCGTGCCATCGTGCAGCAGGTTCAGGTGCCACTGTGATCGTCGCCCGCTAACCATGGCCATCACGGGGTGGTTCGTGCTCCTCGTCGCCGCCGGCGTCGTGCCCGTTGTCGCGCTCACATCGGTTGTGCCGGCGGAGGTGACGCTGCTCGGCTGGCTCGCGTTGTGCGTCGTGCTCGCGAGCCTCGACCTGGTGCTCGCTGCGTCACCCCGCGCCCTGCGCCTGCAGCGGCAGACGGATGCCCGCGTGCGCCTCACCGAGACCGCCCAGGCCACGCTGTTCGTCACGAATCCCTCGCGGCGCACGCTGCGCGGCGCGATCCGTGACGCGTGGGAGCCGTCGGCCGGAGGCACCCCCAAGCGCCAGCGACTGCTCGTGCCCCCGGGCGAACGTCGGGCGATCGTGACGCAGTTGACACCCTGGCGCCGGGGCGAGCGCCGGGCTGTGCGAGTCACGGTGCGCGCGCGGGGGCCGCTGCGGTTGGCCGAGCGTCAAGTGAGCATCCTGCTGCCCGGTGCCATCACGGTGCTGCCCGAGTTTGCCAGCCGCAAACACTTGCCCTCACGGCTCGCGCGCTTGCGCGAGCTGGACGGCCGCACGAGCGTGATGGTGCGTGGTCAGGGCACCGAGTTCGACAGCCTGCGCGAGTACGTGCGCGGCGACGATGTGCGGTCGATCGACTGGCGCGCGACGGCGCGGCGATCGGGCGGACCGGGCCCCGACGGTCGCCCCGGTCAGACGCTCATGGTGCGCACGTGGCGACCCGAGCGTGACCGGCGCGTCGTCGTCATCGTCGACTCGGGGCGCACGGCCGCGGCGCGCATCGCCAACGAGACGCGCCTCGACACGGCCTTTGAGTCGACGCTGCTGTTGAGCGCGCTCGCCGACCGCGCGGGCGACCGTGTCGACGTCGCCGTCTACGACCGGCGTGTGCGTGGGCGAGTGCAGGGGGCACGCGGCGCTGACCTGCTCGCGAAGCTCGTCGAGACCATGGCCCCTATCGACCCTGCCCTCATTGAGACCGACTACTCAGCGATTCCGGGTCTCGTGCGCTCGATGACAACGCAACGCTCGCTCGTCGTGCTGTGCATGCCGCTCGAGTCGCCGGGCGCGACGCGCGGGCTCCTGACGATGCTGCCGCAGCTGACCACGCGGCACCTCGTGCTCGTGGCCGCCGTGACCGACCCAGCCTTGCTCGACGCGGCTGCCGAACGCGACAACCGCGCCTCGGTCTATCGCGCAGCGGCGGCCGAACGCGCCCTTCTCGATGCCGAGCGCGTCGCGGCCGCCGTGCGACGCTTGGGGGGCGATGTCGTCACCGGGGCGCCCCTCGACCTGCCCCCGGCGGTCGCCGACCGCTACCTTGCGTACAAGGCGGCCGGGCGACTGTAGTCGCGCGGGTGTAGCCGGGCAGTACTCGTCGCGCAGGTCAGTCGCCGACGACGACGCGAGCGCCGCGGCTGATCGGGTCGAGGTCGCCGGTCTCGCCGTCGCGATAAGCGCGACCGCCAAGCATCCACTGATACAGCAAGAACGCCACGAGCGCGACGGTGCCGATGCCGATGCGAATGACGTCGGGCCAGTCTTGCCGCGTGACGTAGCCCTCGATAATGCCGCTGACGAGCAAGGCGGCGACGAGGCCGCCGATGATCGAGAAAAGGGCCCGGCCGTCTTCGGCGAGCGCCTGTAGTCGCGTGCGTGACCCCGGCGACACCCACGACCAGAAGATCATGAGCCCGCCCGCGGCGGCGACGAAGATGGCGTAAATCTCGAGCTGGCCGTGGGGCAAGATGCTGAGGAAGAAAACGTCGAGCCGGTCGAACTCGGCCATGATGCCCGCACTGATGCCGAGCCCCTGCGCGTTCTGGAACACGATGTACGGCACGTAGACACCGGTGATGCCGAAGGCCACCGACTGCGCGGCGATCCACGCGTTGTTGCTAAAAACTTGCAGGCCGAACACGGCCTCACTCGACTCGCTGTAGTAACCGACGAAGTCTTCTTCGGCGTACCGCCGCAGCTCGTCGTAGGGTCCGATTGCGGCGAGCACCCCCGGCGTCGTCGCTACCCACACGGCGTAGAGGCTCGCGATCACGAGGAAGAAGGCGGCCATCACGAGCGTCAACAGACGGATGCGGTACAAAGCGGCCGGCACCTCGCGCGTTGCGTAGCGGGCCAGCTGGGCGAGCGGCTCGGCCGTCGCGCCCGTGAACCGCAAACGCGCTCGCGACAACAGCACGCTGAGCGACGCCGCCTGCGGCACCTGACCCGCGCTCGTCGTGATGGCCGAGAGCTGAGATGCGCCCGCCTGATAGTGCTCGATGAGTTCGTCGGCATCGCGCCCCGCGAAACGCCGACGGCGCGACAGCGATCGCAGCCTCTCCCATTCAGCCGCGTGCGCGTTCGAGTATGCGTCGAGATCCATCTGTTTAGATGATGGCATGTCCGGGCTGGAGAATGCGTCGACCGATTACGACGTCGAGCGCGAGCTGCTGACGGGCGAGGCCGTCGCCCTCGAGCTTCGAGCGACGAGCGTCGTGCTGCGCATGGCGGGCGGCATCATCGACTACCTCGTGTACGCCATCGCCACGGGGCTGCTCATCTGGGTCTCACTCTCAGCGGCCGCATCCGTCGGCGTGCCTGAGGCGTTGTTCGCGGCGATCGTTATCGGCTGCGTCGTGCTGACGCTCGTGCTGCTGCCCGCGGGCGTCGAGACCGTCACGCAGGGTAAGTCGCTCGGCCGGCTCGCCCTGGGCGACCGTATCGTGCGCGACGACGGTGGCGCGGTCGCGTTTCGACACGCCTTCATTCGCGCTTTCGTCGGGGTGTTCGAGATCGTGATGACGTTCGGCGGCCTCGCGGTCGTCGTCGCGATGCTCAACACGCGCGCCAAGCGCCTCGGCGACCTTCTTGCCGGCACCTACAGCCAATACGAGCGAGTGGGCACACTGAGCACTCCGGTGTTCGGGGTGCCTGTCGAGCTCGTTGACTGGGCGGGCACGGCCGACGTCGCGCGCCTGCCCGATGCCCTCGCGCGCCGCATCGCACAGTTCTTGCGGCAAGCCGCGGGCCACACGGCGACCACGAGAGACCGCTTGGCTCGTGGGCTTGCCACCGAAGCGGCACTCTACGTGTCGCCCGTGCCCGGAGGCGACCCCGAGCTCTTTCTCGCCGCCGTCGCCGCCGTGCGTCGCGGTCGTGAGGCCACGGCGCTACAGCTGGAGCGCGCGCGACTCGATGACTTGCGACCCACCCTCACGGCTCTGCCGCACGGATTTCCCGACCGCGGCTAAACGCTCCGCCTAGTAGCGGTAGTGATCGACCTTGAACGGCCCCGCGGGGTTGACCCCGATGTACTGCGCCTGACGCGGCGTGAGCTCGGTGAGCTTCACGCCGAGCGCGTCGAGGTGCAGGCGGGCGACCTTCTCGTCGAGCACCTTGGGCAGCACGTGCACGCCAAGTGGGTAGGCGTCGAGGTTCGTGTGAACCTCGAGCTGCGCCAGCACCTGATTGGCGAACGACGCGCTCATGACGAAGCTCGGGTGCCCCGTGGCGTTACCGAGGTTCATGAGGCGGCCCTCGCTGAGCACAAGAATCGAGCGCCCGTTCGGCAGCCGCCACTCGTGCACCTGCGGCTTAATCTCGATCTTCTCGGCGCCCGGCAATGCTTCGAGGCCGGCCATGTCGATCTCGTTGTCAAAGTGGCCAACGTTGGCGACGATCGCGAGGTGCTTGAGCGACAGCAGGTGGTCGAGCGTCACGACGTTCTCGTTACCGGTGCCCGTCACGAGAATGTCGATCGTGCCGATGACGTCTTCCAGAGTCGTGACCTGGAAGCCGTCCATCGCGGCCTGAAGGGCGTTGATGGGGTCGATCTCGCTAATGATGACGCGCGCGCCCTGGCCCCGCAGGGCCTCGGCCGCGCCCTTGCCGACGTCGCCGTAGCCGACAACAAACGTGGTCTTGCCGCCCATGAGCACATCGGTGGCCCGGTTGAGGCCGTCGGGCAACGAGTGGCGAATGCCGTACTTGTTGTCGAACTTGCTCTTGGTGATCGAGTCGTTCACGTTGATCGCCGGAAAGAGCAGCTTGCCGTCGCGGTGCAACTCGTACAGGCGGTGCACGCCCGTGGTCGTCTCTTCCGTGACGCCCAGGATGCCCTGACCCGTGCGCGTCCACCGCTGCGGGTCACTCTGCAGTGAGTCGCGCAGCACGCTCAGCACCACGCGCCACTCAGCGCTATCGCCCTCGGCGTCGTCAGGAACTGCGCCGGCCGCCTCGTACTCGGTGCCCTTGTGCACGAGCATCGTCGCGTCGCCGCCGTCGTCGAGGATGAGCGTGGGGCCCTGGGCCGCGCCGTTCTCATCGACACCGAAGTCGAAGATCTGCTGGGTCGCCCACCAGTACTCATCGAGGGTCTCGCCCTTCCAGGCGAAGACCGGCGTGCCCTCGGGCTTCTCCGGGCTGCCGGTTGCACCGACAACGACGGCGGCCGCCGCTTCGTCTTGCGTCGAAAAGATGTTGCAGCTCGCCCAGCGCACCTCGGCGCCGAGCGCCCGCAGCGTCTCGATGAGAACGGCGGTTTGCACGGTCATGTGCAGCGAACCCGCGATGCGGGCACCGGCGAGCGGCTGGTGAGGCCCGAACTCTTCGCGCAGACTCATGAGGCCCGGCATCTCGTGCTCGGCAAGGCGAATCTGGTGGCGGCCGGACTCGGCAAGACTCAGGTCAGCGACGGTAAAGGCGACGCCGTTACGGGTGTCGACGACGAGGCTGGGGCGCGCAGGGCTCTGGATGCTCATGATGACATTCTCGCAGGAACTGGGCTGTGGTTACGCCGGGTGTGGGGGCCTCACGCGCGCCCGTCGGTGGATGCTCGTGACGACTCGAGGGCGGCGAGGATGAGGTCGAGGCCGAAGCCGAATTCATCCGCTGGGTCGTAGCCGACGGCCATGAGCGCCGCGGCAGACTCATACAGGTAAGGGAATTCGTCGGGGGGGAGCTGCGGCAGATATACGTCCTCGGTCATCTCGGCGAGACCTTCAGCCGTGTCGAACGGCAGGCTGGCCTCTTGCAGCGCGTGGCCGTACACGTAGCTGTTGAGCAACCAGTTGGCGTGCGTCGCCATTACGACGGAGAAGCCCGCTTTCCGCAGGCACGCTGTGAACGCTTCTCGATGACGGAGGTTGGCGGGCCCCGGAGTCGTGCGTGACTCCATCAGGCTGATCGCCCAGGGGTGACGGGCGAGAGCCTGCCGGGTTGACACCGCCTGCCGTCGGATCGCTGACTGCCAGTCGGTGTCATTCGACAGCAACTCAATCTCAGCGAACACCACGTCGACCATCGCATCGAGCAGCTCTTCCCTGCCCGCGATGTAGTGGTAGAGCGACATCGCGCCGGCGCCGAGCTCGCCCGCTAGCCGGCGCATGCTGAGCCCGTGGACGCCCTCGCGGTCGGCGAGCCGCACCGCCTCGGCCACGACCCGCTTCTTGCTGAGCCCGGCGTCCGACGCCACCGGGCGCTGTTCACTCGCAGACATGGGTCTCCTCGCTCCATTGACCGACTTGACA
>JAYUKK010000220.1:0-10150 GCA_043764515.1 Microbacterium sp. | reverse complement strand
CCTGAAGCAGATCGGTAAAGTCCCGCTGCTCAACGCGGCCGAAGAGGTCGAGTTGGCCATGCGCATTGAGGCGGGTCTCTTCGCGGAAGAGAAGCTCTCATCGATGACGGAGAAAGAGAAGCGCTCGGCTCTCGGGCGCGACCTCTCCTGGGTCGCGCGCGACGGCCAACGCGCCAAGAACCACCTTCTCGGCGCGAACCTCCGCCTCGTCGTCTCACTCGCCAAGCGCTACACCGGCCGCGGCATGCAGTTCCTCGACCTCATTCAAGAGGGCAACCTCGGCCTCATCCGCGCCGTTGAAAAGTTTGACTACACCAAGGGCTTCAAGTTCTCGACGTATGCCACCTGGTGGATTCGTCAGGCGATCACGCGCGCCATGGCTGACCAGGCACGGACGATCCGCATCCCCGTGCACATGGTCGAGGTCATCAACAAGCTCGCGCGCGTGCAGCGCCAGATGCTGCAAGATCTCGGCCGTGAACCGACGCCCGAAGAGCTAAGCCGCGAACTCGATATGACCCCGGAAAAGGTCATCGAGGTGCAGAAGTACGGTCGCGAGCCCATTTCATTGCACACGCCGCTCGGTGAAGACGGCGACAGCGAGTTCGGCGACCTGATCGAAGACACCGAAGCGGTTGTGCCGGCCGACGCGGTCGGCTTCACGATGCTGCAGAAGCAGCTCGAGAGCCTGCTCGACTCGCTCTCGGAGCGTGAGGCGGGTGTCATTCGCATGCGCTTTGGCCTCGGTGATGGCATGCCCAAGACCCTCGACCAGATCGGTGACACATTTGGCGTCACCCGCGAACGCATTCGCCAGATCGAATCGAAGACGATGGCCAAGTTGCGCCACCCCTCGCGTTCGCAGGCGCTGCGCGACTACCTCGAGTAAACCGACATCTTTCGTCGTTCGTCACGCCCCGACCTCGTGGAGATCTCATGACTGCAACGCCCAATGAAGGTAAGCCGCTCGTTCGCGATGTGGCGGGTGCTGTGTTTGAGCGCATCCCGATCAAGACGCACGTGGTGATGGCAGGCGAAGACATTGTCGAGGTCGTCACCCGGTATGCCGCTGACGTGGTTCGCCCGGGTGACACGCTCTTCGTGACCGAGAAAATCGTTGCGATCACTCAGGGTCGGTCGTACCCCGTTGACTCGATCGATGCTCGCCCGCTCGCCCACCGACTTTCGCGGTACGTGACGAAGACGTCACACGGCATTGGCCTCGGCATGCCGGAAACCATGGAAATGGCCCTGCGCGAGTGTGGTACTCCGCGAATTCTCTTTGCGGCTGCCGTTGCCGCCGTCACGAAGGCACTCGGACGCAAAGGCGACTTCTATCGCATCGCGGGCCCCAAGGCGCGCGGTATCGACGGGCCGACGCACAACACGATTCCGCCGTACAACACGCAGGTCGTTCTCGTTCCTCTGCGCTCGACTGAGGTTGCGCGTGAGCTTCAAGTCGCCCTCGGGGGCGGCATCGAGGTGGCCATCGTCGACATCAACGACTTCGGGGGCAACGTTCTCGGCTCGACGCTCTCGTCAGCGGGCGAAAAGCAATTGGTGGGCATCCTCGCCGATAATCCTCTCGGTCAGAACCACCAGAGCACGCCCCTCGGCGTCGTGCGCCCCGCTGCATAGCGCCGCGCCGATAGCCCGAACGTGTGGGTCAGAAACCGATTGCGGCCTGGTAGACCGGCAGCAACCCTTCGCGCACTCCCGTGACGGTCGGCTTCAACTGGAAAACGCCGGTGTTGTAGTTGCCTTCGATAACCGCGGCGCCCGCTGGAGTGATCGCGATGTCCCAGCCCACGTAGCGAATCTGCGGCACCTCGCGCGCGAGTGCGGTGACGAGAGTCTGCACATGGCTCCAGTTCGGCACCGCGAAGCCGATGATCGATGTGCCCGATAGCGGATGCACGGCATATACGCCGCCCGCGCCGTCGAACGCCGCATGGTGGGCCACCCCATCGGCGTCAAGCATCGTGTACATGCCGCCATCGCTGAAGTTATCGACGTCGCCGCCGTTGCCCATCTTTAACACGCGCGCCAGGGTGTGCACTGCCCCTGCCTCGTCGAGGTAGGTGATGATGCGGAGCGTGTTGACGCTCGAGTCGTTAAGGCGCGACATATCGGGGTGCTGGGTCAGGAACTCTTCGAGGAGAACCTGGCGGTTCTCGAGTCGAGCGGTCCGGAAGGCGGGAATGTCTGAGACGTCAGCGCTGGTGTATGCCTCGATGCCGTCGCCCCCGAGGCTGTCGGCCACCTTGGCGATAACCCTCTTGTGTCGCCCGAGAAAAGCCGCGAGTGTGTCATCGCTCGCGGTGCGCACATCGAGCCACTCGCGGCCAAGGAAAGGTGCGAAGCGAACGTTGAACAGCGCTTTATCGGCAAATGTGGAGCGGTACTCTGCAGCGTTGAGCCGCAAAGCCAAGTGGTTCGATTTCGGGTGTGTGATGAAGGTGAGACGTTCACGGCGATTGAGCGCGTGGAAGTCGTAGTCGAAGTAATCCTGAAAGGCCGCCTCGTACCGCACCGCCGCCCACAGCATGTCGACGGTAATCAGCACACGCGGACGACCGCTTGACGTCGCAATCAGACCGGCGAGTCGCCACAGATTTGCCGTGTCGATGGCACGCGCGCGGCGCACCAAATAGCGGAGGCGATTGCCCCAGCCGAGCGATCCTGCCACTTAGGCAGAAGCCGTGAGGCGGTCCGTCTCATCGTGCCAGGCAAGCGCCGAGCCCGAGAGCTTCTCCTTGAACCGGGCAGCGTGGTGAGCACAAAACAACAGCTCGCCGGTCGCCAGCGTTGCGCGCACATAAGCCTGGGCGCCGCAGCTGTCGCAGCGGTCGAGTGCCGACAAAGGCGCAGTCATGACGCTCGGGTTTTCGGTGGTGATCTGCGTCATGGGGTGCCCCTCACTCTCCGTTGGCGTCGCGAATTTCGTGAAGACACCATTGCACCACACGCGTGTGTCGATGCCGTGTCAATACGCCCCGATTTCGCTGTACGCGTAGGCGTGTCGCTCCGTGTCGCTCCGTGACGAGCCGGGCGAGTCGCGGAGCCGCGGAGTGGGAGCCCCGCGTCGTCTCCCCTCCCGCTTACGATGAACGACGTGCCTAGCTCTGACTACTCCGCCCGCCATCTGTCTGTGCTTGAAGGACTCGAGGCAGTGCGAAAGCGCCCGGGTATGTACATCGGTTCTACCGATTCGCGCGGGCTCATGCACTGCCTGTGGGAGATCATCGACAACTCGGTTGACGAGGCACTGGGCGGGTTCGGCTCACACATCGACTTGCGGTTGCATCCCGACGGAAGCGTCGAGGTGCGTGACAGCGCGCGCGGCATCCCCGTTGACATCGAGCCCAAGACCGGGATGAGCGGCGTCGAGGTCGTTTTCACCAAGCTGCATGCCGGCGGCAAGTTTGGTGGGGGATCGTATGCCGCATCCGGCGGTCTGCACGGCGTCGGGGCCTCGGTCGTCAACGCGCTCAGCCAGCGACTCGATGTCGAGGTCGATCGCGATGGGGCCACATGGGCGATGTCCTTCCACCGCGGCGAGCCTGGCATGTTCGCCGATGGGGCTGAAGGCCCGCGCCCCGACGCGCCGTTCTCACCATTCGTTTCCGGGAGTGAGCTGCGGAAGGCCGGGAAGGTCGCCAAGGGCGTGACGGGCACACGCATTCGCTACTGGGCCGACCCGCAGATCTTCACCAAGGGCGCGAGCTTTCTGACCGATGAGCTCATCGGCCGACTCCGCCAAACGGCTTTTCTCGTGCCCGGCATCACGCTCGAGCTGACAGACGACCGCGGTGAGTCTCCCGCTGTTCAGTCGTTCCGTTTCGACGGCGGTATCAGCGAGTACGCCGAATTCTTGGCGCCGGATGCCCCGCTCACCGACACCTGGCGCATCACCGGAAGCGGCACCTTCACCGAGACGGTGCCCGTGTTGCAGGCCAACGGTCACATGGTGCCGACCGAGGTTGAGCGTGAGTGCGTCGTCGACATCGCGTTGCGCTGGGGCACGGGGTACGACACCACCTTCCGCTCGTACGTCAACATCATCGCGACGTCGAAGGGCGGCAGTCACCAGCTCGGGTTCGAGCAGGGCCTGCTGAAGTTCTTGCGCGCCGAGGTCGAGAAGAATGCGCGTCGTCTGAAGGTGGGCACGGACAAGCTCGAGAAAGACGACGTGCTCGCGGGCCTCACAGCCGTACTGACGGTGCGTTTGCCCGAGCCGCAGTTCGAGGGGCAGACGAAAGAGATCTTGGGCACGCCTGCGGTGCGCGCAATCGCCGCGAACGTCATCGCCCACGGCCTCGCCGAGCGATTCGGCTCGAGTAAGCGCGACGACAAGGCACAAACCGCGCTCGTGCTCGACAAGGTTGTCGCCGAGATGAAGAGCCGCATCTCTGCCCGCGCGCACAAAGAGACGCAGCGTCGCAAGAACGCGCTCGAGAGCTCCGCGCTTCCCGCGAAACTCGTCGACTGCCGCTCGAACGACGTCGCGAGCAGCGAGTTGTTCATCGTTGAGGGCGACAGCGCACTGGGCACGGCCAAGCTCGCGCGTGACAGCGAGTTCCAAGCACTATTGCCCATTCGCGGCAAGATCCTCAACGTGCAGAAGGCTTCGGTGAGCGACATGCTCAGCAACACCGAGTGCGCCTCCATCATCCAGGTGATCGGGGCCGGCTCGGGCCGAAGCTTTGACCTCGAGCAGGCTCGCTACGGCAAAGTGATCATCATGAGTGACGCCGACGTCGATGGCGCGCACATTCGCACTTTGCTGCTCACGCTGTTCTTCCGCTACATGCGTCCCATGGTTGACGAGGGTCGCGTTTTCGCGGCGGTGCCGCCGCTGCACCGCGTCGTGGTGGTGAACCCGGGGTCGAAGCCCAACGAGACGATCTACACCTACAGCGAGAAAGAGTTGCAGGGCGTGCTCGCCGCGCTGAAGAAGTCGGGCAAGCGCTACCAAGACCCCATCCAGCGGTACAAGGGCTTGGGCGAGATGGATGCCGATCAGCTCGCCGACACGACAATGAGCCGAGCCCACCGCACCCTGCGACGCGTTCGCGTGAGCGATGCCGAGGCCTCGTCGCGCATGTTCGAGCTTCTCATGGGTAACGACGTCGCCCCGCGCAAAGACTTCATCATCGCCGGGCAGGGCCTCGACCGCGACCGCATCGACGTTTAGCGCTGAGGCCGCGGCCCTCAGGTAATGGGGGTGCCGACCGAGCCAATGGGGGAGTCGACAGGAGTGCCCGAGGCGTCGCGTTTCGAACCACTGGCCGGAAGCGTGCGGGCCGATCCGTCAGCACCCACAGCAATCGGCGACGTGCCGACCCACGCAAGCTGAAGCACGTCTTCCCCCTTGAGGAAGGCGTGGCATCGCACGCCACCCGTGGCGCGCCCCTTTCCGGGGAATTGCTCAAACGCCGAGAGCTTGCCGCGCCCGGGGTCGGCTCCTGCGATCGTTTGCGCTGAGCTCGAGATCGTGAGAACCTCGGCGGCCGAGGCATCGACCGCGCCGAAGAACAGAACGCGGGCGCCGGTGCCGAGCTTGATGCCGGCCATGCCACCGGCCGCGAGGCCCTGGGGGCGCACCTGGTCGGCGGGGAAGTGCAGCAGTTGGGCATCCGTTGACACGAAGACCAGCTCGGCGTCGTCATCGGCCGATGCGGCGCCAACGACCTCGTCACCCGCCTTGAGTGCGATCACCTCGCCATCGGGGCGTGCTGGCCAGCCGTCGGGTGAGACACGCTTGACGACTCCGTCGCGGGTTCCGAGCGCGAGGGGCACGCTGTTCGACGGGTCGGCGATGGCGAGGATGCGCTCTTTCGCATCGGCCAGCCCGAGGTAGTCCCGCAGTTTGGCTCCGGCAGCGAGTTGAACCGAGTTCGCGGGCACGCTGGGCAAATCGACGGGAGTAAAGCGGACGAAACGCCCTCGTGAGGTGATCGCCACGAGCTCGCCTCGGGTCGTCGAATCGACCGCGCCGAGAAGGGCGTCGTGTTTGCTGCGCCGGGTCGGGGTGAGGATCGTGGCGCCCTCGGGAAGGTCAACCCGCACCGCGCGACCGGTCGTCGACACGAGCACGCGACACGGCGCATCGGCGATCTCCAGCGATACGGGTGCCGCGCCTCGGCTGCGAGGCGCGGCGAGAGAGGCGCTTGCTTCGGTGAGAAGCGTGCGTCGCGGAGTGCCGAATCGGTCGGCCGTGGCATCGAGTTCGTCGCCGACAACCGTGCGAACGCGCGCCGGGTCGGCCAGCAACGATTCGAGTTCGGCAATCTCTGCCCGCAGAGTGTCGCGCTCGGCTTCCAGTTCGATGCGGCTGAACTTCGTCAGGCGACGAAGGCGCAGCTCGAGGATGTACTCGCTCTGAACCACGCTGAGGTCGAAAACTTCGATGAGTCGCGTGCGTGCGGCCTCGGCGTCATCAGAGGTTCGGATGACCTGGATGACCTCGTCGATGTCGAGAATGGCGACAAGTAGTCCGTCAACGAGGTGCAAACGCTCGCGCCGTCGATCGAGGCGGTAGCGGCTGCGACGAGTGACAACGTGGATGCGGTGGTCAAGGTAGACCTGCAGAAGCTCGGTGAGTCCGAGGGTTCGGGGGGTGCCGTCGACGAGAGCGACGGCGTTGATCGAGAAGCCATCTTCGAGCGGCGTGTAGCGGTAGAGCTGCTCCAACACGGCTTCCGGACTGAATCCTGTCTTGATGCCGATGACGAGGCGCAAGCCATTGCGGCGGTCGGTCAGATCGGTCACATCGCTGATGCCCGCGAGCTTCTTCGACTGCACGCCATCTTTGATCTTTTCGATGACCTTCTCGGGGCCGACGAGGTAGGGCAGCTCGGTGACGACGATGCCGGTCTTGCGGGCCGTCACCGATTCAATCGACACCTTCGCGCGCGTTTTGAAGCTGCCACGACCGGTGGCATAGGCCTCTCGAATGCCCTCGAGACCAATGATGGTGCCACCCGTGGGCAAGTCGGGCCCCGGCACGTAGGCCATCAAGTCGTCGAGGGTTGCGGCGGGGTTGTCGAGCAGGTGGCGTGCCGCCGCCGCGACCTCGATCAGGTTGTGCGGCGCCATGTTCGTCGCCATGCCGACCGCGATTCCGCTCGCGCCATTGACGAGCAGGTTTGGGAAGGCGGCGGGCAGCACCGACGGTTGCGTGAGTTGGTTGTCGTAGTTGGGCACGAAGTCGACGACGTCTTCGTCGAGGTCGTTGACCATGGCCATCGCCTCGGCCCGCAACCGAGCCTCGGTATAGCGGGCCGCGGCCGGGCCGTCGTCGAGCGAGCCAAAGTTGCCGTGCCCATCGATGAAGGGCACCCGCAGCGTGAAGTCTTGCGAGAGTCGTACGAGCGCGTCATAAATGGCCGAGTCGCCGTGCGGGTGGAGCTTGCCCATGACTTCACCGACAACGCGCGCCGACTTTACGTGACCACGATCGGGGCGCAGCCCCATCTCGCTCATCATGTAGAGGATGCGCCGCTGAACAGGCTTGAGACCGTCGCGCGCGTCCGGCAGCGCGCGCGAGTAGATCACCGAATAGGCGTATTCGAGGAACGACCCCTGCATCTCGTCGGCGAGATCGACATCGTCGATGCGTTCGCCGACGGGCGCGTCAGCGGGGACGGAGCTCCGGGGTCGGGAGGCAGGAGGGGGAGTCATAAGATGGCCCCCATGTTACCGGCGCCGCGCGCAGAGACCCCGTCACTCGCCGACGTGTTGACCGGAGCACTCGGTGCGATTATTGGCGAGCACGGGAGGCTGGGGCTTTCTCCCGTCCGCAGCGCGGCGGTGGTACTGATCGATGGCCTCGGAATGTCGGCGCTACAGCAGCGATCGGGCCACAGCCGTCGACTGATGGCTGCGATTCCGCCTCGCGGGGGAGTGATCGAGTCGGGGTTCCCGACGACGACGGCGGCGGCGCTCGCCACCCTCACGACGGGCCTCGCGGCTGGCCAGCACGGCCTGGTGGGCTACAGCGTGCTTGATCGCTCGAGAGATCGTGTTGTCAAGCAACTCTCTGGCTGGGATGACGGCATGCGCCCGCGCGACTGGCAGCCCCACGAGACCGTGTTTGAGCGGGCCGTTGCCCACGGGGTCGACGCCGTCGTTGTGGGGGCCGAGCGGTATCGCGACACCGGCTTCACGGAGGCGGTGCTGCGCGGCGCACGGTTCGAAGCCCATGCCTCGATCGCCGATCGCATCGCCCGCGGAATCGCCCTGCTCAGCGGGTCGGAGCGCCGACTCGTGTACGTCTACGTGCCCGAACTCGACATGGCCGGGCACGCCGAAGGTGTGGCGTCAGCGCTGTACACCAAGCGGCTCGACGAGCTTGACTCGGCACTGCGCGTACTGGATGCCCCGCTCCCGACTGATTCCGGAGTGCTGCTGACCGCTGACCACGGCATGCTCGACGTGCCGGCGCATCGGCGGCTCGTGCTTGATGGTGAGAGCGTGTTGTGGCAGGGCATCCGTCATGTGGCGGGTGAACCGCGGTGCCTGCACCTCGCGCTCGATGACCCAGACGACGCTGAGCTCGTGCGTGACCGATGGCTTGACGCGGAGGGTTCGCGCTCGTGGGTCGTCACGCGGGAGGAGGCCATCGCGGCCGGCTGGTTCGGGACAGTCGTGCCTGAGGTTCGGCCCCGTATCGGCGACGTTATCGTCGCGGCTCGTGCTCATGTCGCCTACTACGACGCGCGCACGGCGAGCGCCCAGTCGCTCGCGATGGTGGGCCAGCACGGCTCTTTCTCAAGCGATGAAATGCGCGTTCCCCTCGCTCGATGGGGCGCATTCGCAGGGTGACGAACCGGCGGGGGCTCGCTACGCGGGGTCGTCGTCGGGACGAGCACCGAACACGATCTCGTCCCAACTCGGCATAGCGGCGCGTCCTCGCCGGGACGGCTTTGTCGGTGCCGACTCCGAAGCGACGGAATCGCTCCCCATGAGCGACGAGTCGTCAATGATTCCGACGATGTCAGCCGGGTCGTCGATGCCGTCAGCCTCATCGTCGAGCACCATTGCGGTGTCGATAGGCATGTCGACGATTCGGATTGACCCCGTCGACGGATGCGCGGCGCGAGAACTTTCCCAGTCGTCGGTCGGCGCTGCTTCGCGTTCGCCCCGCCGACGCCGCAACGCTTCGAGCAGATCTGCGGTGTTGCTCACGTCTTGTGTGTCGGCGGTGTCAGCGTCGGCAATGCGGGCGATGGGGCGTTCGGTGCGCTCAAGCGACGCCGCGGCCCGCCCGAGATCGCTGGCCGGCGCGAAAGCTCCGCTGTCGAATCGGCCGTTTGATCCGGGCTCGGCCGGAACGGCGCGCAAGCGGGGGATGACCGGCGCGGGGGCGTCACCCTGTTGCGACAGCGACTGGGCTTCATGGTTTGCGGGAGCGAGCGTTGATTTCTTCGGGTCAAACGTCCACACGGCCGTGCGCGCGGTCTCGCCGTCGAGAAAGCTCACCGAGACGATCCAATGTGACTCGTTCTTCCGGCTTTCCCACCGAACATCGCGCGCGCCAATCGCCCGCAGTCGATGGTCGATTGCTGACCCAAAGGTGCCGGTCGTTCCCGGCTCGGAATCGGACGCCAGGGCGACAGACACCGAGCGTGCTGCCGTCACGACGTATTCACGCTCGGCGAGAACCGGCCCCTCGAAGCGCTGGATGTACTCGAGCGGTTCACCCGTCTGTGTGGCAACCTGGGCGGCCGTGAGGCCCTCACGGATGAGCGTCTGCACTTCGCGAGGGCCAACGCGGTGAGCGGCCGAGGCAGCGGGACGGTTTTGCCGCAGCGCGGTATGCAGGGCCTCCGTGATGGGAACCCGGAAACGTGAGCCGTCGGCAGCGACGACGACGAGGGCGCCGTTCTCAGCGCCGATCACTGTGAGCTCATCCATGGCTCTCACCCTCTCGTCATGGGGTTTGCTGGCCACAGCATCCCATGAGCACCGGCTCGACTCCGGGAATAGCACGGGCGTGCCGGAAGTTGGGCGGGGAGACAGGACGGAACCCGAGCGGCGATGCGCGTTTGCGTTTCCCCTTCCCTTCCTGCAAACTATGCGCGCCGAACGCGGCTGACAAGTGTGAATGAGAAGTGGACTGGCATGGCTACGGACTACGACGCCC
>JAYUKK010000219.1:0-2971 GCA_043764515.1 Microbacterium sp. | reverse complement strand
CGACGTGTCGGTCATGCGGTAGACGATGAGGTCGTCGACGATGCCACCCGCCTCGTTGAGCACGAGCGAGTACTTGGCCTTGCCGGGCAGCATCGCCGAGAGTCGACCGGCGAGGGCCGCATCCAGAAACGCCGCCGCGTCAGGGCCGTCGACGCCGATCTCGGCCATGTGCGAAATGTCGAAGATACCGGCGGCCGTGCGAACCGCGTGGTGCTCGGCAAGGTCGGAGCTGTATCGCACCGGCATTTGCCAGCCCGCGAAGTCGGTGAACGCAGCACCGAGGGCCTCATGCACGGCGTGCAAGGGCGAGAGACGCTGGATGGCAGAGGGTTCAGACACGGTGATCTGTTCAGACACGGAGTTCTCCTGACGCGGACGGCCGGTGGAACTCCCCCTCTGTCATGGAGCCTGAGAGTTTCACGTCGTCGAGCTGCTCGTGGCAACTGTCGCGGCGCTTTCACCGTGGGCGAGAACAGGCAACCGCCGGCGACGGATGCTCGCTCTACTTTTCAGAGTGGCCTAGCTGATGCGGTACTGATGACCTGAGAGATTGGCGGGGAGGCTTGCTCCTTCGGTGCCGCTGGCCGACGGCCAACGGCTCTCCCGCATCGCGGAAACGGCCGAATATTCAATTGGGGATGGTGCTGGCGCTCACTCTACTTGTTGTCGCGTCACTTGTTGTCGCGGAAGTAGCGCACGGCCTGCCAAATCAGCACAACCAGACCGGCGAGAGCCATGACCACAAACACCGGCGCCGCCCACGCCGCGGTGGCGTCATCGACGGGCACAGGAAAGGCGTACAGCTCGCTCATGACGGCAGGTTACTCGCCGTCAAGCAGTGCAGAAAAGTCGTCGTCGTCGAGACCGGGCATCGCAAGCATCTCGGCGGCCCCCTCCGTTGCCTCAATGAGGGCGCTCAGCAGCTCGACGACCGTGCTCGCCCGCAGGAGGCGTACCTGGTCGAGCGGGCCGAGCGGCGAGATTCCCGCCAGCTGCCAGCAGGCCTGCACGGGGTCGTCGCTCAGGTCGATGTCGGCGGGCCATTGCTGTTCGACGAACTCGCTCGCGCGAGAGATCGTGCGGCGCACGAGCTGCTCGGCGCGCTCGAGCAGCGGACGATGCTCGTCGTTCCACTCAAGGTCGGGCACGTCGCGCACCTCGGCGCGCGGGTACGGGTCGTCGTCGAGCCAGTCGACAACCTCGATGCGACGATCGCCTTGCGCAATGAGGCCGATAAAGCCCTCACTGGTCTCGACGCGCGTGATCTGGGCAATCGTGCCGATCGGAAAGCGGTGCTCGCCTCCCCCGACCTCGCTACCGCGCTCGATGAGCACGATGCCGAACTCAGGCGGCTCGTCACCGAGGATCGTCGAGAGCATGACGATGTACCGCTCTTCAAACACGCGCAATGCCGTCGGCATCGCCGGAAAGAGCACCGACCCCAGCGGAAACATCGGCATAACCGTCATGCCCCCACGATTCCACGAAATGCTGGGGATGCGCGGGACGTTCGGCCCTGATATCGGCGCGGCACGCGGAGTACCGTTTCCGCAGCGCGATGACGCGCATCCGGTCGAATCAAGGAGCATCATGCAGATCAGCGGCAAGGTTTTTGCTGTCACGGGTGGCGGCAACGGTATCGGACGTGAGGTCGTGCTCGGGCTCGTCTCGAAGGGCGCTCGCGTTGCGGCCCTCGATCTGAGTGACGAAGGGCTTGCCGAGACGGTACGGCTCGCGGGCGATCACGCCGGCCGCATTTCTGCGCACGTCATCAACATCACCGACCGCACGGCCGTGGCAAAGCTTCCGGCCGAGATCATCGCGACCCATGGCCAGGTCGACGGCCTGCTGAACATCGCCGGCATCATTCAGAAATTCGTGAAGATCAACGACCTTGAGTGGGATCAGATCGAGCGCGTCATCGATGTCAACCTCTACGGCACGCTCAACACGGTCAAGGCGTTTTTGCCGGAGCTTCTGAGTCGGCCTGAAGCGTCGATCGTGAATGTTTCGAGCATGGGTGCCTACGCCCCCGTTCCCGGCCAATCGCTCTACGGGGCCACCAAGGCCGCCGTCGCGCAGCTCTCGCGCGGTCTCCACTCAGAACTCATGGAGACGAACGTCGCCGTCACCGGTGTGTTCCCCGGCGCAATCGGCACCAACATCGCGCAGAACTCGGGCATCATGACGGCTGCCGAGATGGAGGCCATGGCCGCCAAAGCGGGCAACGGAGCGGCACGCAAGACCACCGCGCCCGCCGAGGCGGGTCGTCAAATCATTGAGGCCGTCGAGAAAGGCAGCTACGAGATCTTCATCGGATCAGATGCTCGCATCATGTCGCGCTTGTCACGACTCAACCCCAAGAACGCCGCGGGTCTGATCTACAAGCAGATGAAGGACCTGCTCGGCTAGCCTGACCCTGGGGAACGGAGTCAGAAATGACCGAGCAGCAGCCATACACGGTGACGCAGAAGTTCGACGACTTCGAGGTGCGCCGCTACGACTCACACGTGCTGGCGCAAGTCGACGTGCGTGCCGAACTCGATGCCGGAGCGGGAGCGGGTTTTGGCCCGCTCTTTCAGTACATCAGTGGCAACAATGCGTCGCGCCAGAGCATCGCGATGACGGCGCCTGTGCTGCAAGAGCCACTGGGAGCGGGCGTGCAGACCGTCAGCTTCGTGATGCCCGCCGACCTGCCCGAGACCGGAGTTCCGGCGCCGCGCGACCCCCGCGTGCGCATGACGGTCAAGCCCGCGCGCACCGTCGCTGTGCACCGATTTGGTGGCTCGGCTCGAGGTGATCGATTTGCCGACCATGGGCAGCGATTGCTAGCGGCGGTGTGGGATGCGGGGCTCGAGCCTGTCGGACCCTTGAGCTACGCCCGCTTCGACCCGCCGTGGAAGCCCGGATTTCTGCGCCACAACGAGGCCATCGTCGAACTTGCCAGCGACGTGCCGCGCACACCCCCCGC
>JAYUKK010000218.1:0-2980 GCA_043764515.1 Microbacterium sp. | reverse complement strand
GTCGGCGAAGGCCGAATTCTTCGTCGGCTGAAGGCCTATGCCGAGGCCATCAATCACCTCGAAGACGACTTCAGCGACCTCACCGACGACGAGCTGCGCAACGAGACCGTTGAGTTGCGCGAGCGGTACGGCAACGGCGAGTCGCTCGACGACCTGCTGCCCGAGGCCTTCGCCGCGGTGCGTGAGGCGTCGAAGCGCACGCTCGGCATGCGGCACTTCAATGTGCAGCTCATGGGTGGCGCGGCGCTGCACCTCGGCAACATTGCCGAGATGAAGACCGGTGAGGGTAAGACCCTCGTGGCCACGACGGCCGCCTACCTCAACGCCATTCCCTCACGTGGCGTGCACGTCATCACCGTCAACGACTACCTCGCGAGCTACCAGAGCGAGCTCATGGGCCGCGTCTTCCGTGCCCTCGGCATGACGACGGGCTGCATCCTCTCGGGTCAGACCCCCGAGGTGCGTCGGGCGCAGTATGCCGCCGACATCACGTATGGCACGAACAACGAGTTCGGCTTCGACTACTTGCGCGACAACATGGCGTGGCAAACGGCCGACATGGTGCAGCGCGGCCACTTCTTCGCGATCGTCGACGAGGTCGACTCGATCCTTATCGATGAGGCGCGCACGCCGCTCATCATCTCGGGCCCCTCGTCAGGCGAGGCGAACCGTTGGTTCACCGAGTTCGCCCGCGTCGCGAGCCGCTTGCAGGCCGGCGTCGACTACGAGGTCGACGAGAAGAAGCGCACGGTCGGCGTGCTCGAGCCCGGCATCGAGAAGGTCGAAGACCACCTCGGCATCGACAACCTCTACGAGTCGGCGAACACGCCCCTCATCTCGTTCCTCAACAACTCGATCAAGGCCGCGGCCTTGTTCAAGCGCGATAAGGACTACGTCGTCATGAACGGCGAGGTGCTCATCGTCGACGAGCACACCGGCCGCATCTTGGTTGGCCGTCGTTACAACGAGGGCATCCACCAGGCGATCGAGGCGAAAGAGGGTGTGACGGTCAAGGCCGAGAACCAGACCCTCGCGACCGTCACGCTGCAGAACTACTTCCGCCTCTACTCGAAGCTCTCGGGCATGACCGGTACGGCCGAGACCGAGGCCGCCGAGTTCATGAGCACCTACAAGCTCGGTGTCGTTCCGATTCCGACGAACCTGCCCATGCAGCGCATCGACAACTCTGACCTCGTCTACAAGAACGAGCAGGTCAAATTCGAGCAAGCGGCTGACGACATCGTGCAGCGCCACGCCAAGGGCCAGCCCGTGCTCGTGGGCACGACCAGCGTCGAGAAGAGCGAACTGCTTTCGCGCCTTCTCGCCAAGCGCGGCGTCAAGCACGAGGTGCTCAACGCCAAGAACCACGCGCGCGAGGCCTCGATCATCGCGCAGGCCGGGCGTCTCGGCTCGGTGACGGTCGCCACGAACATGGCTGGCCGTGGCACCGACATCATGCTCGGCGGCAACGCCGAATTCCTTGCCGTCACCGAGATGAACTCGAAGGGCCTTTCGCCCGTCGACACTCCTGACGAGTACGAAGCGGAGTGGGATGGCGTGTTCCTGCGCGTCAAAGAGCAAGTGGGCGTTGAGGCCGCGAAGGTCATCGCCGTCGGCGGGCTCTACGTGCTGGGCACGGAACGCCACGAGTCGCGTCGCATCGACAATCAGCTGCGCGGTCGGTCGGGCCGACAGGGCGACCCGGGCGAGAGCCGCTTCTACCTCTCTCTGCAAGATGACCTCATGCGTCTCTTCAACTCGGGCGCCGCTGAGGCGCTCATGAGCCGTGCGAGCATGCCCGATGACCTCGCCATTGAGTCGAAGGTCGTGAGCCGCGCCATCCGTTCGGCGCAATCGCAGGTCGAGGCGCGCAACGCCGAGATTCGCAAGAACGTGCTGAAGTACGACGACGTGCTCAACCGGCAGCGCGAGGCCATCTACACCGACCGCCGCCACATTCTTGAGGGCGATGACCTCAAAGACCGCGTGCAAAAGTTCATCGAGCAGGTCGTCACCGAGATCGTCGACACCCACACGTCGTCGGGTCACAGCGACGAGTGGGATTTCGAGCAACTCTGGACCGACCTCAAGACGCTGTACCCGATCACGCTCACGATCGACGAGGTCATCAGCGAGGGTGGCACCAAGCTCACCTCGGCGTTCCTCGTGCGCGAGATCATGAGCGACGCCAAACTCGCCTACGAGCGCCGCGAAGAGAGCCTGGGCCGCACAGCCACGCGTGAGCTCGAGCGCCGCGTCGTGCTGAGCGTCGTCGACCGCCGCTGGCGCGACCACCTCTACGAGATGGACTACCTGAAAGACGGCATCGGTCTGCGCGCCATGGCGCAGCGCGACCCGCTCGTCGAGTACCAGCGCGAGGGCTACGCGCTCTTCCAGTCGATGATGAGCGCCATCCGCGAAGACGCCGTGGGCTTCCTCTTCAATCTCGAGGTTGAGGTCACGGGCAGCAAGGGCACCGCGCAGGTGACGGCCAAGGGCCTCAACCAGCCGCAGACGCCGCAAAACCTCAGCTACACGGCTCCGTCAGCTGACGGCGACGTCGAGGTGCGCAACCAGCGCGGCCAAGTGATGCAGGCGCCGACGGATGCGGCCCGCCAGGCGGCCCCGCAGGTCTCTGCCGCATTCGGTGGCCCGGCCGCGGCCCCTGGAGCCGCGCCGACGCGTCGAGCCCCCCAGGGTCAGCCGCAAAACGGCCAGGGTCAGGGCGGCGCTCAGGCGACGGGAGCCTTCGGCCAGAAGACTCCCGCGGCGCCCGCCGGCCCCGCGCCCGTGAACCGCGCCCAGCGTCGCGCCCAAGAGAAGAAGAGCGGCCGCTAGCCCCGACGCGCCGCAACGACCTCGGCGGCAGCTGTTCGCGGGGGCGTGGTTCGTGAAGGGGAAAAGACCCTCGTCGGTGCTCAGCGCGCTCGGGCTAAAGCACGACGATAGCGCTCGCGCGCCAGCGGCGATCGAGACCTTC
>JAYUKK010000217.1:0-2986 GCA_043764515.1 Microbacterium sp. | reverse complement strand
ACACGGGCATCTCTTTGCAGCAGATTCGAACCGCCGTCGACCAGCTTCGCGAGGCCGGCGTGAGCGACCTCGCCCAGACAACCCTCATGAGCGATGGTGCGAGCGTTTACCTGTGCACGAGTGACGACGAAGTGATCGACCTCGTCAGCCGCGGCCAAGGCGTCTTTGGTATCGCCGTGGGCAAGGTGCTGCGAGAGGTCGAAAACTCCCTCGTCGCGCTCGACTCGACACCGGCCGCCGACCCGAGCGATGAGCTCGCGGCTCGCCGCGCCACCCGCGCGTCGTAACCGCGCACACGCTACAGGTTCGAGAATTCGCCCATTTTGGCGGTGCGCATGATGCGTTCAAGCAACTGGTCGAAGTTTCGCGCCATTTCTTGCGCGCTGTCACCAGGCCACACGTGGAGGGGCTTCGCTGCTCCTTGCGCCTGCTGCAGAGACGTTCGCTCGGGCAGCTGTGGTGCCAAAACAAGCGGGCCAAACATGTCGCGCAGCTCTTTGATGCGGAACTGGTGCTCGAGCGACTGAATGCGCGCCCGGTTGACGATGATGCCCAGCGGCTGCAATCGCGGGGAGAGGCCGCGGCGAATCTCTTCGATCGCTCGCAAGGCCCGATCGGCCGCGGCGACCGAGAAGAGGCCGGGCTCGGTGACCACGACGACTCGGTCGCTGGCGGCCCATGCCGTGCGGGTCAAGGCGTTCAGTGACGGAGCGCAGTCGATCAGCACGAGGTCATAGTCAGCCTCAACGTGGGCGAGCGCTTCTTCGAGCTTCCAGATTTCACGGATGCTGGGGTGCGGCCCGTCGAAGTTGATCGCACTGGGGCTGCCGATCATGACATCAACGGTGCCCGGTCGCCCGCGTGTCCAGCCACTCGGGGCGATGGCCTGACGCACCGTGCGTTCTTTCGGAGCGGCCAAAACATCGGCCACCGTCAAGTGCCCGGCAACCTGGATGTCCATGCCCGTCGATGCGTCGGATTGCGGGTCGAGATCGACCACCAGCGTGCGCAGTCCGCGAGAGAAGGCCGCTGACGCTAGACCCAGCGTCACCGTCGTCTTGCCCACGCCCCCCTTGAGAGAGCTGATGCTCAGTACGTGCACGAGTAACGACCTTACCTTCACTAGTGTGGAGAAGCGCGCATGCGCACCGACCTCGGCCCGCCACCACCGGAGCCACGTCGACCCCGACCCGGGCCGATTCCGAGAGGACACGATGTTTCGGAAGATTCTTGTTGCCAACCGCGGAGAGATTGCGATCCGTGCGTTTCGCGCTGCGTATGAGCTCGGGGCGAAGACAGTTGCCGTCTTCCCCTACGAAGACCGCAATTCGATGCACCGGCTGAAGGCCGACGAGGCGTACCAGATCGGTGAGCCCGGGCATCCCGTGCGCGCGTACCTCGATGTCACCGAGATCATCCGCGTCGCGAAGCTCTCGGGCGCCGACGCGATCTACCCCGGCTATGGCTTCCTCAGCGAAAACCCCGATCTCGCGCAAGCGGCGGCAGATGCGGGAATCGCGTTCATCGGCCCGCCTCGCTCGGTGCTCGAGATGGCCGGCAATAAGGTCACGGCAAAAGAGCACGCCATCGCCGCGGGCGTTCCGGTGCTGAAGTCGAGCCCTGCCACTACTGACGTGGCGGTGCTCATCGCCGCGGCCGATGAGATTGGCTTCCCCATTTTCGCGAAGGCCGTCGCGGGCGGTGGCGGTCGGGGCATGCGCCGCGTCGAGAAGCGCGACGACCTCCCCGCCGCCCTCGAAGCTGCGATGCGCGAAGCCGACAGTGCTTTCGGCGACCCGACGATGTTCGTCGAGCAAGCCGTTGTGCGTCCGCGCCACATCGAGGTGCAGATCTTGGCGGATGCCACGGGCGAGACCGTGCACCTTTTCGAACGCGATTGCTCGGTTCAGCGGCGCCATCAGAAGGTCATCGAGATCGCGCCGGCGCCCAACCTCGACGAAGACACTCGTCAGCAGATGTATCGCCACGCCATCGCGTTCGCGAAGTCGATCGGCTATGTCAACGCCGGAACCGTCGAGTTCTTGCTCGACACCGCGGGCGAGCGAGCCGGTCAGCACGTCTTCATTGAGATGAACCCGCGCATCCAGGTCGAGCACACCGTCACCGAAGAAGTGACCGATGTTGACCTCGTGCAGTCGCAAATGCGCATCGCCTACGGCCAAACGCTCGCGGAGTTGGGGTTGCGCCAAGAGCAGATTCACTTGCGCGGTGCGGCCCTGCAGTGCCGCATCACGACCGAAGACCCGGCAAGCGGCTTCCGCCCCGATACGGGCAAGATCACCACGTATCGCTCGCCCGGTGGCGCCGGAGTGCGTCTCGATGGCGGCACGATCGCGTCCGGGGCCCAGATCTCTCCGCACTTCGACTCGATGCTGGCGAAGATGACGTGTCGAGGACGCGACTTCACTTCGGCCGTGTCACGGGCGCGGCGCGGGCTCGCTGAGTTCCGCATCCGGGGCGTCACGACCAACATCCCGTTCTTGCAGGCCGTGCTTGACGATCCAGCATTCCAAGCCGGAGACCTGAGCACGTCGTTCATTGACGAGCGCCCGCATCTCGTGCGCACGAGCCCCTCGAAAGACCGTGGCACGAAGGTGCTCGCGTGGCTCGCCGATGTCACGGTCAATCAACCGAACGGTGCGGGGGAGGGCGTCATCGACCCGGCCCTCAAGCTGCCGGAGGTTGATCTGACCCAACCGGCGCCGGAGGGTTCGCGGCAGAGGTTGCTCACGCTCGGCCCGCAGGGCTTCGCCACCGCTCTTCGGCAGCAGACGGCATTGGCTGTGACCGATACGACGTTCCGGGATGCTCATCAATCGCTCTTGGCTACTCGCGTGCGCACGGCTGATCTGGTGCAGGTCATGCCGCACGTCGCTCGCTTGACGCCCGGGCTGCTCAGCGTCGAAGCGTGGGGCGGAGCCACCTACGACGTTGCCTTGCGTTTCCTAGGGGAAGACCCCTGGCA
>JAYUKK010000216.1:0-2997 GCA_043764515.1 Microbacterium sp. | reverse complement strand
CGAGCACCTGAGGGTAGACCGTCATGACGGCTGCAAGCTCGGCCAGAGTCTTGCCCGTGCGCGCCATCTCAGCGACAAGGTGCAGTCCCGTCAGGATTCCGTCGCCGGTCGTCGAGTACTGGGTCATGATCACGTGGCCCGACTGCTCGCCGCCGAGTGAGAGGCCGTGCTCGGCGAGCGCCTCAAGCACGTAGCGGTCCCCGACGGCGGTTTCGAGCATCCGGATGTCGTGTTGTTTCATCGCTAGCCGCAGGCCCAGGTTGCTCATCACGGTGGCCACGAGGGTGCGGTCAGTGAGAGCGCCGCGATCCGCCATCGCGATCGCGAGGATCGCCATGATCTGGTCGCCGTCGACCGGGTTGCCGAGGTGGTCGACGGCGAGGCAACGGTCTGCGTCACCGTCGTGAGCGATGCCCACGTCGGCGCCATGCTCGAGCACCGCCTTGGCGAGGTTGTCGAGGTGCGTCGAACCGACACCGTCGTTGATGTTCAGCCCGTCGGGGTCGGCGCCAATCACAGTGACCCGGGCACCCGCATCCGTGAAGACCTGCGGCGATACTCCAGCTGCGGCACCGTTCGCGCAGTCCAGCACGACATGAACGCCGTCGAGGCGATGCGGGAGGGACGAGAGCAGGTGCACGAGGTAGCGATCCTCAGCATCCGCGAATCGACGGATGCGACCCACATCGCCGCCCGTCGGCGCGAGTTTCGGCGCATCCAGCGCCTCCTCGATCCGATCCTCCACATCGTCGGGCAGCTTGGTACCCCCGGTTGCGAAGAACTTGATGCCGTTGTCAGGGGCCGGATTGTGGCTCGCCGAAATCATCACGCCGAGGTCGGCCTTGAAGTCGTCCACCAGAAACGCAAGTCCGGGGGTAGGCAGCACTCCCGCGTCGAAGACGTCGACACCGGAACTGGCCAGGCCCGCCGAAACCGCGCCCACGAGGAACTCCCCCGAGATGCGTGGGTCGCGAGCCACGACCGCAATGGGGCGTCGACCCGAGGCGCGACGGCCGTCGGCCATTCGCCCCTTGCCGAGCACCACCGCCGCCGACTGGGCTAGCCCTAAGGCAAGCTCGACCGTCAGGTCTCTGTTCGCGAGACCGCGAACACCATCCGTGCCGAAAAGTCGAGGCATCTGGAGCTTCGAAACGCGAGCGCGTCGGTTAGCGCTTCGAGAACTGCGACGCCTTGCGGGCCTTCTTGAGACCGGCCTTCTTGCGCTCGATGACGCGAGCGTCACGAGTGAGGAAGCCAGCCTTCTTGAGCGCGGGACGGTTGTTCTCGCGGTCGATCTCGTTGAGCGAACGCGCAATCGCGAGACGCAGTGCGCCAGCCTGGCCGGACGGGCCACCACCGGTGATGCGTGCGGTTACGTCGTACGCGCCGAGCAGGTCAAGAACCTTGAACGGGTCGTTGATGAGCTGCTGGTGAAGCTTGTTGGGGAAGTACTCGGCGAGCTCGCGGCCGTTGACGACCGCCTTGCCGGTGCCCGGAACAATGCGCACGCGGGCGATTGCCTCCTTGCGGCGGCCCACCGCCGCACCCGGAACGTTGAGCACGGCACGCGGTGCCTTGGGCGCAGCGTCGGCGGGAGTTTCGGTGGAATACGACTCAGTCGCATCTTCATCGAGCTCGAGGTCTTCGACGGGCAGGGAATCTTCGATCTTGGCCACGGTACTAAATCCTTTGTTTCTTCTTCAGGAGCGCCGGGCGCTACTGGGCGACCTGGGAGAGGGTGTACGGCGTGGGCTGCTGCGCAGCGTGCGGGTGCTCGGCACCGGCGTAGACCTTGAGCTTGGTGAGCTGGGCGCGACCGATCGAGTTCTTCGGCAGCATGCCGCGGATGGCCTTCTCGACCGCGCGGGTCGGGTGCTTCTCCAGCATCTCGGAATAGGTGGTAGCCCTCAGCCCGCCCGGGTAGCCCGAGTGGCGGTAAGCCTTCTTCTGCGCCAGCTTCGCGCCGGTGAGGGCGACCTTCTCGGCGTTGATGATGATAACGAAGTCGCCCATGTCCATGTGAGGAGCAAAGGTCGGCTTGTGCTTGCCGCGAAGCAGAACGGCGGCGTGGCTGGCAAGGCGACCGAGGACGATATCGGTCGCGTCGATGATGACCCAGTCGCGCTGAACGTCAGCGGGCGTGGGCGAGAATGTGCGCGTCACAGTACTACTGCTTTCTATTGTCGAGATGTTCGTGAATCCCGCTCCGGTGCCGGTTTCGTGAGCCCATCAGGGCGAGGAAACTCAAGCCGTGGAGGGCTCAACCGCGTGTCGCACTGGGGCGAACACAACCTCGTAAGACTAGTCGAGTGCGGGATGCCCGTCAAACGCGTCGCGCCGGGCGCGAGTCTGCTCGGCTCGAGCGGCGAGCGCCGCGTCATCCGGATACCCCACACCGATCAGCGTGAGGCCCGCTGCCGGCATCACCTTGAATTCGCTGGTGCGCTTCGCCTCGCTGCGGATGCCCGCCGGCCGAGGCTCCTCGAGCTTGCCCTCGCCCACCGAAACCGTGGCCCCAACCAGTGCTCGCACCATGCTGTGGCAGAACGCGTCGGCCTGCAGGCGCGCAACGAGTACGCCGGTGGGGTCCCGCTGCCACGAGAAATCCTGCAACTCGCGGATCGTCGTGGCGCCTTGACGGGGACGGCAATACGCCGCCCAGTCGTGCAAGCCGAGCAGCTCGCGCGCGGCGGTGCTCATGCGCTCCTCGTCGAGCGCCGCGGGGTACCAGAGCGTGTGGGCTCGCAGGAGCGGGTTTCGTGCGGCACGGGCATCCGCGATTCGGTACTCGTAGCGACGCCAGATGGGCGAGAAGCGCGCGTCGAAACCGGGCGCAGCCACCGTCACTCGGGAGACATACACGTCGCTCTTGAGCCCGGCAATTCCGTTCAGGCGTTTGGCAAGAGCGGCGGTGGGCTCGACACGGCCGGACCCGTGGGGCGTGCCGAGGTGTTTCAGTTGCGCTGCGCTGAGGTCGAGGTGCGCGACCTGGCCGGT
>JAYUKK010000215.1:0-2997 GCA_043764515.1 Microbacterium sp. | reverse complement strand
CGGGCGAGTTGCTCGGGCGCTTGCGCGCGCTCGGCGCCGAGGGGGTCGCGGCCCGAACGTTCCACTCGGCGGCCCTTCGCCAGTTGCACTACTTCTGGCCCATCGTCGCGGGCGGCACTCCGCCGCGCGTGCTCGAGGGCAAGGGCCCGTTGCTCGGGCAGGCCGCGGGCACCCTCAAGCTCAGCCTCGACACCGCGGGGCTGCGGGATGCTGCGGCCGAGATCGAGTGGCGCAAAGTGAGCCGGCTCTCGATCGAGGAGTATGCGCGCGCGGCCCACACCCGCACGTTGCCCTCGCGCTTAAGTGTTGACGCGATGGTTTCGCTGCAGCAGACCTATGAGCGCATCAAAGACGAGCGCAAGCAGATCGACTTTGAAGACGTGCTGCTGGCCACGGCAGGCATGATCGAGAACGAGCCGCGCGTCGCCGACCAGGTGCGTTCGCAATACCGCTTCTTCGTGGTGGACGAGTATCAAGACGTGTCGCCCCTGCAGCACGATCTGCTCTCGCTGTGGCTCGGCGGCCGGCGCGAGTTGTGCGTGGTCGGCGACGCCTCGCAGACGATCTACTCGTTTGCGGGGGCGACGAGCGACTACCTCGTGCGGTTCGGTAGCGAATACCCCGAAGCCCGCGTCGTGCGGCTTGAAGACAACTACCGCTCGACGACGGCGATCGTCACGCTCGCCAACCGGCTCATGCGCGGGCGGCCGGGCGCGCTCACGCTGCACGCGGCGAGCGAGGGCAGTGATCGAGGGGCGACGCCCTCGGTCACGAAGCATGTCGATGATGCTGCCGAAGCCGCATCCGTCGCCCAGTCGATCGCGCGCCGCATAGAGGATGGCACTCCGCCCGAATCCATCGCCGTGCTGTATCGCATCAACACGCAGTCGATCGCGCTCGAGTCGGCGCTCGCACGATTCGGTGTGCCCGTGCAGTCGCGCGCCGACAGTCGCTTCTTCGACCAGGTCGAGGTCAAGCAGGCGATCATGCTGTTGCGCGGTGCCTCGATCGCGATCACCGACGAACCGCTGTTCAAGAGCGTGAGTGACGTGCTGCGCGGGCTCGGTTGGCGGCAAGACCCGCCCGAGGGTGGGGGAGCCGAACGCGCCAAGTGGCAGAGCATGAACGCCCTACTGGGCCTCGCTGAAGAAGCACCCGCGGGTACGACGCTGCCCGACTTCGTGCGCGAGCTGCAGCGGCGCCAGCAACAGCAACACGCCCCGACGCGGTCGGCCGTGACGCTCTCGACGCTGCACGCCGCCAAGGGTCTCGAGTGGGACCACGTCTCCATCGTGGGCCTCAGCGAGGGACTCGTGCCCATCACGTTTGCTCAGGGCCTCGAGGCGATCGATGAAGAGCGCCGGCTGTTTTACGTCGGCATCACGCGGGCGCGAAAGGTGCTCGAGCTCTCGTGGGCGGTGCGGGCGACCACGGCGCGGGCTGATCGTGCGCCGAGCCGCTTTCTTGACGAGACGCGGGCGCCGAAAGACCGCTGAGCGGGGTCGGCAGGGCGCCAGCCCCATGCGGCAGGTCGCTGAGACCGCGGCAGCCGCACCGTTCGCTCACGGCCCAGCACGTGGTCGTGCGCTCGCCCGTTTCTGAATCGAGCCGAATGCTTCGCTCGAGCGTGCGGCTGCGCAGGAGCCGCAGCACCTCGACCGCGGCCTCGGTGGCGAGGGCGGATACTTCCGCCGCGGCCTCGGTGCCCCACAGTTGTGCCGCAACGGCGGGCCATGCCGGGTCGTCGAGCGTGCGGTGTTGTTCGACGCAGGCGAGGCACGCGGATCGCCCCGGGTCGACGAGCGGCCCCACCCGCACCGCCGCCTCGCCGAACACCACGGGAACGTGGAGCACGTCGGAGCGCAACCACCGCTGATGCTCGGCGGGGTCGACGACGTGCGCACTCACGAGCACGACGGCCGCGGGGCGCGAGCGGGGCGTGGTGCGGCCGGTCCGCGTGGCCGCACCGGGGGTGCTGAGCGTCACGGTGTAGCCCGCATCGATGAGCACGGCGGCGATGCGTTGTGCGCCGAGCCCCGTGCCGACGACGGCGATGGGTCGCGCGGCGGGCGCCACGGGCTCACCGACGAGAGCCCCCGCGAGGGCGACGAGCAGGGCATCGACCCGACGGCGGTCGACCCCGGCGAGTTCGGCGAGCATCTCGAGGCCCGAGCGGGGCACACCCACGGCGAGAGCATCGATGAGCCGGGCGTCGCCTTCACTGACGTCATCGAGCACGGCGAGAACAGGGTCCACCCCAATCTGCAGGCTGTGTGGTGTGCGCCAAACGATCGGGCGGCGGGGGTCGAGTCTCAGCGTCATGGCGCACATGATGGGGGCGGTGCGGAGAACGCGCGCCGGGCATCCACAGCCCTACCGCCGAACCCCGGCGCCCAGCCCCGGCGCCGAGCCCCGACGCCCGTGGCGCTACGCGGAGGGTTCGTCGGGCGCGTCGCCCGGCGCGCCCTCGATGGGGCGGTCACCGCTTTCATCGGCCAGCAGGTCGCTCAGTGCCTGATCGAGAGCATCGGGCTCGGTAGCAGCGCCGCCCTGCAGGGTCGCGATGACGCGGCTGGGGTCATCAATGTCGTCTGAGGTGGGCAAGAGGTCGGGGTGCGCCCACAGGCCATCGCGGCCGTCGGCGCCCACGGCGTCGGTGATGCGTTGCCAGAACGCGGCCGCTTCACGCAGTCGACGCGGGCGTAGCTCGAGGCCGACGAGGGTCGAGAACGCGCTTTCAGCCGGCCCGCCTGAGGCGCGACGGCGACGCACGGTCTCGGCCACTGCATCCGCTTTCGGCAGTCGGCTGGTGGCCTGCGCCGTGACTACGTCGACCCAGCCCTCAATGAGCGCAAGGGTCGTTTCTAGTCGGCCGAGCGCGGCCACCTGGGCCTCCGTCTTGGGCGGAATCAGCGCGCCGCTCGTGAGCGCCTCGCGCAGGCTCTCGGGATTGGCGGGATCGAAGTCGGCCGCGAGCGATTCGAGGCGCTCGGTGTC
>JAYUKK010000214.1:0-3012 GCA_043764515.1 Microbacterium sp. | reverse complement strand
CAACCCACTCGTTTGATGCCGTTGACTTCACGCAGCACGTGATGGTCTACTCCGCCTGCGAGGCCTATGTCACGGGCCGCAACGGCAACGCCCAATCGTTCGACCTTGACTGTGCGGCGGCGCCCGAGCTCGCAGCGACGGGAACCGACTCTGCCGTCACCGGCTTCGCGGCGCTGCTTGCCGCACTGTTGCTGGGCCTCGGTGGACTTGTCCTCGCCGTGCGGCGGCGCTACTCGGCGTTGCGCTCCAGCCAGTAGACCGCGGTCTCGCCATAGCGCGAAACCTTGTCGAGCTCGAGCCCCGCAGGCCAGGCCGGAGCCGGGGTGCGTGATGAGCGCTCGAGCGCGATGACAGCATCCGGAGCCAATCGCGGCACGAGACCCTCGAGCACGTGGTCGAGCTCAAGCCCGCCCACCTCATAGGGCGGGTCGATGAAGACGAGGTCGAAGGTGTCGAGCGCCGACGAGAGGTAGGAGGTCGCGGGTTTGCCGATCACCTGGATGCTCGGCCGCTCGCCGCGCCCCGCCCGACCAGCCACGAGCGCGGCATTGGCCTTGCACACTTGCACTGCCGCGTACGACTTCTCGACGAGCACGGCCGAGGCGGCGCCGCGGCTGATGGCTTCGAGCGCGAGGGCTCCCGAGCCGGCGTAGAGGTCGAGCACGCGTGCCCCGGCGATCGCGTCGCGGGCTTCGAGCGCGCTGAAGATGGCCTCGCGAACGCGGTCGCTCGTGGGGCGGGTGCCCGCGCTCGGTACCTTGAGCGTCAGCGAGCCCGCGAACCCGGCGATGATGCGTGTCACGGCACTAACGCTAGTCGCGCGTGACGGTCGGGCCGCGCGGGTACCGTTGACCCCGTGACCAGCCCGCTCGCGACCGACCCCCTGAGTGCCAAGCTCAGCAGTGCGGTGGGCGATCGCAGCGCGAACTCTCTAAAGAAGGCGTTCGGGATGCTCACCATCGGCGACCTGCTCACCCACTATCCCCGGCGCTACGCCCGCCGTGGCGAGCTCACCGCCCTGAGTGAGTTGGTTGTCGACGAGAGCGTGACGATCGTGGCTGAGGTCATCGAGGTTGTTGAGCGCACGATGCGGCAGCGCAAGGGCTCGATTCTTGAGGTGCGCATCACCGACGGCAAGGGCATTCTCGTGCTCACGTTCTTCAATCAGGCGTGGCGCAAGAACGACTTGAAGCCCGGAGTGCGGGGCATCTTCGCGGGCAAGGTCGGCGAGTACCGGGGTATTCGGCAGCTCGCGCATCCCGACTACGAACTCTTCGAGGCCGGTGACGAGCGCGACAGCGGGCCCGAAGCGAAGAAGTGGGCGATGCAGCCCATTCCGATCTACCCGGCGACCTCGACGGTCGCCAGCTGGCAGATCGCCAAGGCGCTCGGCGTGGTGCTCGACACCCTGCCGCACGTCGATGACCCGGTGCCGCACGACGTGCGGGTCGACCGCGGGCTGCTCGACCTCGGGCAGGCGTACCAGTTCATTCACCGGCCCGACGACGACAAGCAGTGGCGCCGTGCGCGCGACACGCTGCGCTTTCATGAGGCCTTCTTGCTGCAGGCGGCTCTGCTGCAGCGCCGCGCCGCACTGCGCGAGCAGCCGGCCACCCCGCGCGCCTCCGGCACTGAGCTCGCGGGATTCGACGCTGCTCTACCGTGGAGCCTCACCGACGATCAGCGCCTCGTGGGCGACGAAATCACGCGCGACCTCGCGGCCACGGTGCCCATGAACCGACTTGTGCAAGGCGAGGTAGGGTCGGGAAAGACGCTCGTCGCGGTGCGCGCAATGCTCACGGTCGCCGAGAGCGGGGGGCAGAGCGCCTTGCTCGCTCCGACCGAAGTGCTCGCGGCCCAGCATCTGCGGTCGATCGTGCAGACTCTCGGCCCGGATCGGGCGGCACGGTTACGGCCGGTGCTGCTCACCGGGCAACTCAGCCAGCCCGAGCGGCGGAAGGCGCTGTTGGCGATCGCGAGTGGGGCATCCCGCATCGTCATTGGCACCCACGCCCTGCTGGGTGACCAGGTGCAGTTTGCCGACCTCGGCCTCGTGGTCGTTGATGAGCAACACCGCTTCGGCGTCGAGCAGCGCGAGAGCCTGCGCCGCAAGGGCGCGCTGCCGCCGCACGTGCTGGTGCTCACGGCGACGCCGATTCCGCGCACCGTCGCCATGACGGTGTTCGGCGACCTCGACGTTTCGACGATCGCCACGCTGCCCGCGGGGCGCATCCCGATCGTCAGTCACGTCGTGCCCCTTGCTGATAAGCCCGGCTGGTGGAACCGCGTTTGGGTGCGCCTCGGCGAAGAGCTCGAACAGGGCCGCCAGGGTTTCGTGGTTGTGCCGGCGATCGACGCCGCGACGCCGGAAGACGACCCCGACGCGCTAGCGGATGATCCAGCCGACGGTTCTTCCGACGACGCGGATGCCGTGGCGCGCCCGCCCGCGACCGTCGCCGAGCTGACACCCCTGCTGCGATCGCACCCCGCGCTCGCGGGGCGCCGCGTCGAGCCGCTGCACGGTCGCATGTCGACCGACGAGAAAGACGCCACGATGCAGGCCTTCGCGCGCGGCGAGATCGACGTGCTCGTGGCGACGACGGTCATCGAGGTCGGCGTCGACGTGCCCAACGCCTCGACCATGGTCGTGGCCAACGCCGACCGCTTCGGCGTGAGCCAGTTGCACCAGTTGCGCGGCCGCGTGGGGCGCGGCGGCGTGCCCGGGCTGTGCCTCTTCGTGACCGCCGCGCAGCAGGGCAGCCTCGCGCGCGAGCGCGTCGAGGCGGTGGCGGCAACGCTCGACGGTTTCGAGCTCGCGCAGATCGACCTCGAGCTGCGGCGCGAGGGCGACGTGCTCGGCGCCAACCAGAGTGGCGGGCGCTCGAGCCTGAGGCTGCTGCGCGTAGCCACCGACGGCGACCTCATCCTCGAGGCGCGCGAGGCCGCGGCCGGGGCGTTGGAGGGGGATGCGGGGTTGAGCGGGCATCCCGCGCTCACGGCGGCCTTGGCGCG
>JAYUKK010000213.1:0-3017 GCA_043764515.1 Microbacterium sp. | reverse complement strand
GTTGTCCCCGCGGTGCCCGACGATGTTGAGGCGCTGCAGACAGTACTGACGGAACGGCGCCGCGAGGCGGGGGAGCGCGGTGCCGTCGTTGTGAAGATGGCGCAGCGTGGCGAGAAGGCGGCGCTAGCCGAGACCGTCGCGACGAACGCCCTTGGGGCGCTCGTGCAATACAAGACACGGCGCAGCGGCGACTTCACGGCGCGGTCTCAAGCGCTCGCCGACATTCAAGAGGCGTTGGGGCTAGCCGATGCGCCGCTTCGGCTCGAGTGTTTCGATGTGTCACATTTCGGTGGCACAAACCCTGTTGCGTCAATGGTCGTCTTTGAAGACGGGCTACCGCGCAAAGATCAGTACCGTAAATTCGCGATCGCGGATGCGCGCGATGACACGGACGCTGTGTATCAAGTCTTGCGACGTCGACTGGCCTACCTGCACGACGAGGCCGCGACGACGAGCGCAGTCATCGACCCCGAAACGGGCGAGATGTCTGGCACGCGGAAGTCGTTCCACTATCGCCCAGGACTGCTCGTTATCGATGGAGGCCAGCCGCAGGTTGCGGCGGCCGCTCGGGCGTTGCGCGACGAAGGGCTCAGCAACATCGCCGTGTGCGGCATCGCGAAGCGGCTCGAAGAAGTGTGGCTTCCCGACAACGAGTTCCCGGTCATTCTGCCCCGGTCATCAGACGCTCTCTTTTTGTTGCAAAGGCTTCGAGATGAGGCCCACCGGTTCGCGCTTCGCTACCAGCGCACGACGCGATCCCGCGACATTCGCACGCGCCTCTCGAGCATCCCTGGTCTCGGCCCAGCGCGCACGGCCGAATTGCTGAAGCACTTTGGCTCGGTCGCGCGATTGCGGGCAGCGTCGGTAGACGAACTCATCGAGGTCGACGGTATCGGCCCGGCGACCGCGCAGATCGTCCACCGAGCTCTGCGTTCGGACAGTTAGGCTTGACCCCTCGACGACCGACTATTGAGGACGAATGCCCGACACGGTTCCGCACGACGTGCTGATTGTCACTGGCATGTCCGGTGCCGGCCGGTCGACGGTCGCCAACGCTCTCGAAGACCTTGGCTGGTACGTCGTCGACAATCTTCCGCCGCAAATGCTTCGCCCTCTGGTCGATCTGGCGGTGCACCCGGGGAGCGCGCTTCCTCGCATCGCTGCGGTCGTCGACGTTCGGGGCGGCAAGCTATTCGCCGAACTGGCGGCAATTGTGAGTGAGCTGCGGTCGCGCGACACCGTTCGGGTTGTTTTCCTTGAAGCGACGGATGCCGCTCTCGTCCGCCGCTTCGAACAAGTTCGGCGCCCGCATCCGCTGCAGGAAGACGGCACGTTGCTCGATGGGATCGCCCGTGAACGCGAACGCATGCTGGAAGTACGCGAGCTGGCAGACATCATCATTGACACCACCGAGTTCAATATTCATCAGCTCGCCACGACTGTGACAGAAGTGTTCTCGGCGCAGGGTACGGCCGGGGTGAAGGTGACGCTGCAGAGCTTCGGATTCAAGTACGGAACGCCCACGGACGCCGACATCGTCGCCGATGCACGATTCTTGCCGAACCCTTTTTGGCAGCCCGAACTCCGTGCGAGTACCGGACTTGACTCTCCTGTGAGCGACTACGTCCTCGCACAAGAGGGTGCCGCGGAGTTCCTCGCCGCATTTGAGGCGATGTTAGAGCCGGTGATCGCGGGCTATGCCCGAGAGAACAAGCGGCATGCCACGATCGCGATCGGGTGTACGGGCGGCAAGCACCGATCGGTCGCGCTCGTTCAGGAGCTCGCGGAGCGCATGCGGCAGTTGCCGCAGGTGAGCGTGACGGTGAAGCATCGCGACCTCGGACGCGAGTAAGGTCGAATGCCGTACCCCCCGAGCTCCGCACGAAACGAGAGGATGTGCCCGCTGTGGCTTTGACCGCTGATGTGAAGCATGAGCTCGCTCAGCTGTCGGTGACGAAGACCACCGTGCGCGCCGCCGAGCTGGCCACCGTTTTGCGCTTTGCCGGCGGGCTTCACCTGATCTCCGGCCGGGTCGCCGTCGAGGTCGAGCTGGACACGCCCGAGATCGCGCGTCGCGTTCGGAAAGATCTCGTCGAGCTTTACGGCATGCGCAGCGACGCGGCGATGCTGTCACCGGGTGGGATGCGCAAGACTCCGGCGTACGTCGTGCGCGTGCTCGAGGGCGGGGAGACACTCGCCCGCCAGACCGGGCTCCTCGATGCTCGGCGCAGGCCGGTTCGCGGCCTCCCCAATCGACTCACCACGGGTTCGCGCGAAGACCTCGCTGCCGTGTGGCGGGGTGCGTTTCTCGCGCACGGTTCGCTCACCGACCCCGGACGCTCCGCGGCGCTCGAAATCACCTGTCCGGGAAACGAATCCGCCATGGCCCTCGTAGGAGCAGCGGGGCGTCTCGGGATCGCGGCGAAAGCCCGTGAGGTTCGCGGGGTTCATCGCGTGGTCATCCGCGACGGAGAGAAGATCAGCCAAATGCTGCGTCTCATGGGCGCGGAATCGACCGTCGGCGACTGGGAGGCTCTGCGCGCTCGACGCGAAGTGCGCGCGACAGCGAATCGTCTTGTCAACTTCGATGATGCCAATTTGCGACGTTCCGCGCAGGCGGCCGTCGCCGCGTGTTCGCGGGTAGAGCGAGCGCTGGAAATCCTGGCGGATGACCTTCCCGAGCATCTTCGGTATGCCGGTCAGTTGCGGCTCGACCATCGCGATTCGAGTCTCGACGAGCTGGGTCACCATGCTGACCCGCCGATGACAAAGGATGCCGTAGCGGGGCGCATTCGTCGCCTGCTTGCCATGGCCGACAAGCGCGCGGAACACCTGGGTATCCCGGGCACTGACGCGAACTTGCCGTCTGACCTCGACCTGGACTGACGCAGCGCGCCACCGGGCGCTCCCAGTACTCGCGGGAACATCCCGGCGTGGTTGCCGGTTGCCCTCGATAGACTGGCGCACCGTCAGCACGGTCGCCGGCAGCCCGGCGTCCGGACGCCCTACCAGGAGGA
>JAYUKK010000212.1:0-3038 GCA_043764515.1 Microbacterium sp. | reverse complement strand
CGGGGCAGACCGAAACGCTGGCCACGAACATGACGACACCATGGTCGGTCATCCCGCTTCCGACGGGGTCGATGCTGCTGAGTGAGCGCGACACGGGGCGCGTGCTCGAACTCACCGCCGAGGGCGAGTTGCGCGAGGTCGGAACGGTGCCCGGTGTCGTGCCGGGCGGTGAAGGCGGGCTCTTGGGCATCGCGGCGCACGACACCGGAACGCCGTATCTGTACGCATTTCACACGTCAGCGACCGACAACCGCATCGTTCGCGTCGTCGTCACGGGCGGGCCTGGCTCGTACCAGCTGGGGGCACTCGAGGTACTGCTCACGGGCATCCCGAAGGCTCGCAACCACAACGGCGGCCGTTTGGTTTTCGGCCCCGACGGAATGCTTTTCGCGAGCACGGGCGATGCCCAGCAAACCGGGCTCGCCCAAAACTCGAGCTCGTTGGCGGGCAAAATTTTGCGGATGACCCCGGAGGGGGACGTGCCCGCCGACAATCCATTCCCGGGTTCTTACGTCTACTCGCTCGGGCACCGCAACCCGCAGGGTCTCGTCTTCGACAGCACCGGGCAGCTGTGGGCATCCGAGCTCGGGCAAAACACCTGGGACGAACTCAACCGCATCGAGGCGGGATCCAACTACGGCTGGCCGCTCGTCGAAGGACTGGCAGGTCGCGACGGCTTTGTTGATCCGGTGCAGCAGTGGCCGCCGAGTGACGCGAGCCCGAGCGGTCTCGCCATCGTGGGCGACACGCTGTTCATGGCGTCGTTGCGCGGCAAGCGGGTGTGGGCGATCGATCTTGCCGAGCCCGGCACCAGCACGGCCTACTTCGCAGGCGAGTTCGGCCGCATTCGCGATGCGGTGGCCGGGCCTCACGGCACGCTGCTACTGGTGACCACCAACACGGACGCCAACGGCGCACCCAGTCCGACCGACGACCGCCTCATCAGCGTGACGCTCGCGCCGCGCACCTGAGGTCGGCGCTGCCGCTTAGCATCGAACTTGTGAGCGATCTCGAGCGCGTGCGTCACTGGGCGACAGCCCTCATCGCGCTGCACCTCGACACCTCATGGAGCTTCGACTTCGACCGCGCCACGCGCCGTGCGGGCCTGTGTGACTTCTCCCGCAAACGCATCACGGTGTCGCGGCACCTCGCCCAGCGCTTCGACGACGATGACATCCACCAAGTGCTGCTGCATGAGGTAGCGCACGCTCTCGCAGGCCCACGAATCGGGCATGGCCCCGAGTGGCGACGCATCGCGGGCGAACTCGGCTATGTCGGTGGGGTGACCCACAGCGGCCCCATTGCCGATGAGCGCGCGCGCTGGCGTGGGTCGTGCCCCCAGGGCCACGAGTTCGTGCGCTTTCGCCGACCGACGCGCGAGCTCTCGTGCGGGCGCTGCTCACGCGGCTTCAGCCGCGCGGCAATCATCACGTGGCGCGATCAGTCGGTATTCACCAACGCGCTGGTTTCACGAGCGCGCTGATCTCACTTACTCCGAGACGGTGACTTCCTTCCAGAAGGCCACGTAGTTCGAGAAGTCTTTGCCCACGCGCTCGATGCCGCTCGGGTACGGCGTCGGGTAGCTCCACGCGCGGTCGGGGAGGTTCTGGCCGTCGACCGAGACAGTGAAGTACTGGCACTCGCCCTTCCAGGGGCAGGTGTAGGGAGTGGGGCTCTGCGACAGAAAGCCCTCGGCAATGCTCGACGGCGGGAAGTACCAGTTGCCCTCGATTTTGATGAGTTCGCTCTCGGGAGCTTCGGCGATGACGGTGCCGTTGACGTGAGCCTTCATGGTTCCTCCTGCGGTCGAGTAATGCCGGTCTCTCGGCACAACCTCAGGCTGTCAGATCGAATTCCCGCAGCACGACGAGTTCGGTCGATTCCCAGCGCGCCCGAGCGGTGTTCAGGGCCTCGAGGCCCTCCGCCGTAGCGAGGGTGCGACCGCCGACCGAGGCGCTCAGCATATGTGCCACGGCACCGCGCAACCCCTGGTAGCCCGCCGCCGCGACGGCGGCCTCGGGGCTCGTCGCGTCGATTCCGACGGCGCCGAGAGCGTCAATGACAGCGCCCGCGAGCAAGTGGTCTTCGACCGGGATGCCCTCCGGTGCCTGCACCGGCGCCCCCGCCGCCACAACCGCGACCGTCGTGCGCTCGCCGCGCGCGGCCTGCAACTCGAGCAGCCGCTGCGCGATGGCAGATGCGGCGCCGCAACGCGCGTCGATGACCTCGAGGTGCGGCGGTAGGGCATCCGTCGGAACAGGTTCGGTGGCGAGGCCATCACACCAGACGAGAAAGTGCGCCGAGGCGCCAATGCGGCGTGCGCCGTCGAGCCCAACGTCGAATCGCACCTGGTACCGCGCTTGCTCGTCGGGAGTTGCGCTCTCAGGAAGGCCGGTCACAGGTCGATCGTATCGACGTGCCGCAGACTGGGGGCATGCGCGTGCGACTCGATCTCTTGCTCGACTGCCCGGCCGACGCGGCGTGGGAGGCCCTGCACTCCCCCGCGGTGTTCCGCGCGGTCTCGGGACCCATCACGACGGCCGAGTCGCTCGAGCCCGAGGGGTTTCCCGAACGCTGGGCCAACACCGAGCACCGCGTGCGGTTGCGCATGCTCGGCGTGCTGCCGATGGGTTCGCAGGTCATCCGCGTACGGGACGAAACGCAGCTCGACGGTACGCGCATCGTGCACGACGAAGACGGGCCGGTGAGTGGGCCCATGACCCTCGTCACGGGCTGGCACCACCGCATGGCTGTCGCCCCCAACCCGCTCAGCCCCGAGACGCGCACCCGGTTTCACGACACCCTCGACGTTCGCGCGGGGCTGCTGACGCCATTCGCGTGGCTCGGCTTCTCGGTGTTCTGGCGGCTGCGTGGGCGAAAGATCGCCAAGCTCGCGCCCGGGTGGGCCGCGCAGTTTGGCGGGTCGATCGTGACGGGCGGCGCGGCGTGAGTGCCGCATCCGCCACCCCTGACCGCGCCGTGACCGCCCTCGCCGTTGCCGACTGGAGACGGCGCACGTCCGCACTCTTTGCCGAGTT
>JAYUKK010000211.1:0-10441 GCA_043764515.1 Microbacterium sp. | reverse complement strand
TGCGGCGGGAAGCAACATGGCCCTTGGCTCCGTACCCCACGAGCACGGCGCCGGGCTTGTCGGCCTCCGCCTCGCTCGCGATGCTGGATACCGTGTCGGCGACCCCGGGACTGGTCGCGTCGCCTGCGTCGCCGCCGGTATCCCCGCCCGAATCCCCCCGCACCGTGATGATGGGCGTGCCGACCTCGACGGTCTGCCCCTCCTCGACGAGCAGCGCGTGGACGGTACCAGCGAACGGAGAGGGCAGCTCGACGAGCGACTTCGCCGTCTCGATCTCGACGAGCACCTGGTTGATGGTCACGGTGTCGCCGGGCTTGACGCGCCACGACACGATCTCTGCCTCGGTCAGGCCTTCGCCGACGTCGGGGAGCGGGAACTCGGAGATGCTCACGATTCCTCCAGTGCGATCAGTAGGCCAGTGCGCGGTCGACGGCGTGCAAAATGCGGTCGACGTCGGGCAGGTATGCGCCCTCGAGCTTGGCAGGGGGGAAGGGGGTGTCGTAGCCGCTCACCCGCAGCACGGGTGCCTCGAGTGAGTAGAAGGCCTTTTCCGTCACGGTCGCCGCAATCTCGGAGCCGATGCTGACCGAGCCGGGCGCCTCTTGCGCCACGACGACCCGGCCGGTGCGGCGCACCGAGTCGAGCAACGGCGCGTAGTCGATGGGCGAGAGCGACCGCAGGTCGACGACCTCGATGCTCGTGCCTTCTTCCGCGGCGAGCGCCGCGGCGTCGAGCAACATGCTCACCATGGCGCCGTGGCCAACGAGCGTGAGATCGGTGCCCTCACGCACGATGCGCGAGGCGTGGAGCTCAGCACCTGCAGCGTCGCGGTCAACCTCACCCTTGGGCCAGTAGCGACTCTTGGGCTCGAAGAACATGACCGGGTCAGTGCTCGCGATGGCCTGCTGAATCATCCAATACGCGTCGTGAGGCGTCGCGGGGCTGACAAGACGCAAGCCCGCGGTGTGCGCGAAGTATGCCTCGGGGCTCTCTTGGTGGTGTTCGACGGCGCCAATGTGCCCGCCGTAGGGCACGCGGATCACGATGGGCAGCTGCAGTGTTCCTTCGTGCCGGGCCGTGAGCTTGGCAAGCTGCGTCGTGATTTGGTCGAAGGCCGGAAAAATGAATCCGTCGAACTGAATCTCGACGACGGGCCGGTAGCCACGCATCGCCAGGCCGATAGCTGAACCGACGATGCCCGACTCGGCGAGCGGCGTATCGAGAACGCGGTGGGCGCCGAACTGCTGCTGCAAGCCCTCGGTCACGCGGAAGACGCCGCCGAGCGGCCCGATGTCTTCACCCATGAGGATGACCTTCTCGTCCGCCTCCATCGCGGCGGCGAGGCCCAGCGTCAGAGCCTTCGCCATCGTCAAGGTTTCGGTCGCCATCACGCACCACCCTCGAACGACGCCTCGTAGTCGGCGAGCGCCTGACGCTGAGCATCCATGACCGGATGCGGCTGGCTGTAGACGTGGGCGAACATCGACTCGACCGGCGGCGGCTCGAGCGCAAGCGTGCGCGCCCGGGCTTCGGAGGCGAACTGCTCGGCCTCGTCGTGCACCTCGGTGAAGAACGCCTCGCTCTCGCCCAGGCCACGCAGGTAGGTCTCGAAGCGCGAAATGGGATCGCGCTCTTGCCAGTAGTGTAGCTCGTCGTCATCGCGGTACTTTGTGGGGTCGTCGCTCGTGGTGTGGGCGCCCATGCGATAGGTCAGCGCTTCGATGAATTGGGGGCCTTTGCCGGAACGAGCTGCCTCGAGGCTCGCGGCAGTCGCGGCATAACTCATCAGCACGTCGTTGCCATCAATCTGCACGCTCGGAATACCGAACCCGCGCGGGCGGTGAAAGAGCGGCGTGCGCGACTGCACGCGCACGGGCACCGAAATGGCCCAGTGGTTGTTCTGCAAAAAGAACACCTGCGGCGTTTGGTAGCTCTGCGCGAAGATGTAGGCCTCGTTGACATCGCCCTGGCTCGTGGCGCCATCGCCGAAGTAGACGAGAACCGCGGTGTCGGTGTCAGGGTCGCCGGTGCCGACCATCCCGTCGAACTTCACTCCCATGGCATAGCCCGTCGCGTGCAGCGTCTGCGAGCCGATCACGAGCGTGTACAGGTGGAAGTTTCCGGTCTCAGCCGGGTTCCAGCCGCCATGCGTGAGACCGCGCAGCATCTTGATGATTTGCACGACATCGAGGCCACGGATGTGTCCGACCGCGTGCTCGCGGTACGCGGGGAAGATGTGGTCTTGCGCCTTGGCGGCGAAACCCGAACCGACCTGGGCGGCCTCCTGGCCGAGGCTCGGAATCCACAGGGCGAGCTGGCCTTGGCGCTGCAAGTTGCCCGCCTCGATGTCGAAGCGACGAATAACCCGCATGGTGCGGTAAAACTCGCGCAACTGCTGCTCGGTGAGGGCATCCACATAGGGCAGGTACGCCTCGGTAGCGTCGCTGGCCACTCGCGTTCCGTCGGGCGCGAGCAGCTGCAGCGTCTCCGGGGTGTACGACATGGATTCCACTCTAGGCCCGCACATGCGGCGCCCGGTCAGAGGGTGCGCACAACCTCGTTCGTGGCGGCCAACAGAGATTCCACAGATTCGGCCTCGCCGATCGATACGCGGATGCCCTCCGGAGGGAACACGCGCGCCACGATCCCCGCCGCGGCCAGGGTCTCGCCCGCGGTGGCGGTGGCCGGCCCGGTCGGCAACCACACGAAGTTGCCCTGCGAGACGGGCACGAGCCAGCCCTGCTCACGCAGCGCTGCCTGCACCTCGTCACGACGCCGGGCGAGGTCGCGCACCCGCTCGAGCAACTCGGGCTCGACCTCCATCGCCGCCAGCACCGCACGCTGCGCCGCCTCGGTAACACTGAGCGGAATCGCCGTGCTGCGCGCCGCGTCGAGCACCGCGACCGGACCGATCGCGTAGCCCACCCGCAACCCCGCCAGCCCGTAGGCCTTCGAAAACGTGCGCACCACCACGAGGTTGGGGTAACGCCGCAGCAGTGTGGCGCCGTCAACGGCCGCGGGGTCGTCAATGAACTCGGCGTACGCCTCATCGAGAATCACGAGCAGGTCGCTCGGCACCGCCGCCATGAAGGCGTCGAACTCGTCGGCAGTCACGACCGTGCCGGTGGGGTTGTTGGGTGTGCACACGATGACCGCGCGCGTGCGGTCGGTCACCGCCGCGGCCATGGCGGGCAGGTCATGCCGCGCGTCATGAGTGAGCGCAACGCGCACGCTCGTCGCTCCCGCGACGGTTACGAGGCCGGGATACGCCTCGAAGCTGCGCCACGCGAAAACCACTTCATCCCCGACCGTCGCCGCCGCGGTGATGAGTTGCGCGAGCAGCGCGACCGATCCGGCGCCCACGATGACCTCGTCGGCGGTCACGCCGTGCCGCTCAGCGAGCCGTTCGCGCACGGCGAGTGCGGTGGCATCCGGATACCGATTGATGTCGAGATCGCAAATGGCTGCGAGCACTGCCGGATGCGGCGCGAATGGGTTCTCATTGCTCGACAGCTTGAAGGCATCGGCCGATGCCGGGCGCCCCTGTTTGTAGGCGGGCAGCGAGACAATTTCGGGGCGCAGGCGCACCCCCGGCTGGCTCGATGGGGGGTTCTCAATCACCTGCTCAGCCTACGTCGACCCTCGTTCTCGAACCTCACGAGCGACGTTAACTCGTTCGTCAATTGCCCGGGAGACCAAGAAGTGGGCATAGTTGACGCATGGGACGCTTTCTGATTCGCCTGATCATCAACACCATTGCACTGTGGCTGACGACGCTGATTGTCGAAGGCGTCAAGGTCGTGTCATACGGCGAGGCGGGCGACACCGTCGCGCTCGTGCTCACCTACTTGCTCGTCGGCCTCATCTTTGGCGTGGTCAACGGCGTGATCGGCAACATGATTCGTATCGTTGCGTTCCCCGTCTACATCTTGACGCTGGGGCTCATCGCTCTCATTGTGAACGGCCTCTTGCTGCTGCTCGTCGCCTGGATCTCGAGCCTTCTCGGGTTCGGCCTTACGGTCGACGGATTCTGGTGGGGTGTGCTCGGCGCTGTCGTTCTCGGCTTGCTCAGCTGGTTGATCGGCGTCCTTCTGCGACCACTCGTGGGGCGCAAGCGCGCCTAGGTTTCGAGCCCTCAGAGCGACGTGCTCGGGATGCGCGTCGCGGTGTACGCACTCGCGGTTCCTGACTGCGGCACGCGGGGCAGAGCGTCAATCGCCGCACGAAGGGCGGCGCTCTCGTGGGCATCGGCCTGTGCGGCTGTGCGTAGGTAACGGGCGAGGTCGTGGGCCGGCAGCGCGCCGTCGGTGGTCTCGCCCGGCATCACGGCGTCGCCCCGCACAATGACCGCCGTCGTCTCGCGGCGCAGCCCTGAGAGGACCGGCACGAGGTCGTCGCGGTGCTCGATGACGATCGCCGGGTAGTCGCCGCGCACGGGGAGCGCCCCGCTCGGAGCGCCGACGGTGACGAGACCTGTCGTGCGGTAGTCGCCCGATTCGGCGAGCATGGTCGCGATCGCGCCACCCTGCGAGTAGCCCGTAAACACAATCGACGTATCGCTGGCGACTCCCTCCGCGGCGAGTGCCGCGCGGACCGCTTGCACCGACGATGAATCGGTACCGGCGATGATCGCGACGTTGCTCGCCATGTCCCACGGTTGCTCCCCTCCGAGCGGGGCATGCGCATCTGTACCCGCGATGTACACCTCAACGTGATCGCTGCCATCAGCCAACGTGTAGCGCTCGATGACGACAGGGGCGGCGGCGTCGGGGATGCGCCCAACGCGATCGGCCAACGAGTCAGGCGGCGCGACCGCACGGGTCTCCCCTCCGCGGCGCAGATCAGAGCCCGCGCGATCCACGCGCACCGGATCAACACCGCTTACGCCGCCGAGAGCGGCGATTCCCGCCACGAGGAGCGCTGACGCGTCGATACCGCTGACATCAAGCCCCGCCTCACCGAGAAGGGCGGCCACAGCCGGCGGCACACCGACGATGCCGAGAGCGGCGTCATCGGCGAGCGTCAATGCCGACCGCAGCGCGTCGAGCACAGCTGGTTCGCGCAGTGCAGGCAGAAGACCGGTCAGCGCCGAGATGAGATGTTCGGTCACGATCTCTCGCTGGTGCTCGGGTACGAGGCCCCACACGGCGGCGACACGGCTCGCCACCACGACGAGACCCGGTAGCAGTGCGATGCCGAGTCGTGAGAGTAACAAGCCCGCGGTTGCCGCGACGTGCGAGGCGACCAGCTCGAGAGCGCGGGCCGCAGATCGCTCGGTTGTCTCGTACAGAGTCGCCGCCGAGCGAAGGGCTCGCGACATGTCACCGAGGTGGTCACGCGACCGCACGATCGCGAGCTCAATCTCCCAGAGGTCAGCATCGATTCCGTGACTGACTCCCGTGCGCAGGGGCGGGATGCGCGCCGTGACCTCGTGACAATGCTCGGCGGCTGACTGAAGGGCTCGGCTCAGCCGTTCGAGTTCGTCAATGGCGACACCCGCGCCGACTCCGACCGTAAGGTCGCTGGTCACGACTGAAGCCCGCCCTTGAGGATCGCGGCCTGACCCGCCGCGAGCTCGAGTTGCGCGCGCACGCCATAAAGGCGTTCAACTTGACGCGCGAGCCGCGCCCGTTCGATGCCCAGGGACTGCTGAAAGGCCTCCTGTGCCGGGCCCCACCAGCCCTCGATTGCGCGGGTGTCAGGCAGTGCGGTCACGACGGTAGACACCCGGTGCATGAGGTCATCGACGAGCACCGATTGGCGTCGTAACTCGCCGACCGGGTCGCCGCCCGACCCCAGCGGAGGGCAGGCAGCAGCAGTGTCGAACGCGGCGCTGGTGAACACGCGGGGCTCCTCTCTGCGGTGGCACCGCATCCGTCGCCGTCATCGTGGGGTCGTTACCCCTGCGGCGCCGCCATCGTTGCGCGTGCCCACCGTGGTCGGGCCACCGCGGTCGGGTGTGGAGGAGGGGGAACTGGGACACAATGGGGGCATGAGCTTTGACCGGGTCCTCGACGCACCCGGCATGTTCCGCATCTGCTTCGTCTGCACCGGCAATATCTGTCGCTCGCCGATGGCCGAGGCCGTGTTCCGCGAACTGATCCGCGCGCGAGGCTGGGAGCACTACGTCGGTGTGCATTCGGCGGGTACCGGCGAATGGCACGTGGGCGAAAGCAGTGACCCGCGCACAGTCGCGTCGCTGGGGGCGCGCGGCTACGACGGCGGGGGCCACCGAGCCCGCCAATTCGACACCGCGTGGTTCGAGAGCCTCGACCTCATCATCGCCTTCGACCGCACGCACGAGCGCATCCTGAAGTCGTGGGCGCCCGACGACGACGCGCGCGCGAAGGTTCACCTGTTGCTGAGCTTCGACCCTGACGCCGGCGGCGCCCTCGATGTGCCCGACCCGTACTACTCCGACACGGCGATGTTCGACGCTGTGCTCGGCATGATCGAGCGGTCGTGCATCGCGCTCTTCCGCCAACTCGAACCCGGAATACGACAGGGAGTCGTCTCATGAGCCCGCTCAGCATCCAGCCCCTCAGCCCGCTCGATGGGCGCTACCAGGCCCAGGTTGCGGCTCTCGGCGAGCACCTCAGCGAGGCCGGGCTCAACCGCGCGCGCATCCAGGTTGAGGTTGACTGGCTTATTCACCTCACCGACGCCGAGCTTTTCGGCTCGCGTCGGCTCACCGCCGACGAGGCGCGCCAGTTGCGCGCAATCGTCACCGACTTCGGTGACGACGACATCGCCGATCTTGCGGGCCGCGAGGCCGTCACGCGCCACGACGTCAAGGCGGTCGAGTACCTCGTCCGCGACAAGCTCACCGCGCTCGGCCTGACCGAGATCGCCGAGCTCACTCACTTCGCGTGCACGAGCGAAGACATCAACAACCTCGCTTATGCCCTGACGATTCGCTCCGCCGTGCGCGATGTGTGGATGCCCCGGGCCCACTTGCTCGTCGAGACTCTGCGCACGCTCGCCCTTGCGCTGCGTGACCAGCCGATGCTCGCCCACACCCACGGCCAGCCCGCCACCCCGACCACGATGGGCAAGGAGCTCGCCGTCACGGTGCACCGCCTCGAGTTGCTCATCGCATCGATCGATGAGGTGGAGTACCGCGGGAAGTTCTCCGGCGCGACCGGAACCTTCTCGGCGCACCTCGCCGCTGATCCCAACCACGACTGGATCACCGCATCCCGCGACTTCGTGACCGGGCTAGGGCTCGCCTGGAACCCCCTGACGACCCAGATCGAATCGCACGACTGGCAGGCGCAGCTGTACCAGCGCATCAGTCACGTCGGCCGCGTGTTGCACAACCTGTGCACCGATATGTGGAGCTACATCTCGATGGGCTACTTCCGGCAGATTCCTCAGGCCGGCGCGACGGGCTCGTCGACGATGCCGCACAAGATCAATCCGATTCGCTTCGAAAACGCCGAGGCCAACCTTGAGCTCGCGAGCGCTCTGCTCGACTCGCTTGCGGCCACGCTCGTGACCTCGCGCCTGCAGCGCGACCTCACCGACTCGACAACGCAACGAAATGTGGGGGTCGCTCTCGGCCACTCCCTGCTCGCCCTGGACAACATCCAGAAGGGCCTGGGCGAAGTGGCGATCGATCCGGATGCCCTGTCTCGCGATCTCGACGGCAACTGGGAGGTGCTCGGCGAAGCCATTCAGACGGTCATTCGCGCCGAAGTCACGGCCGGCCGCAGCTCGATCGCCGACCCCTACGCCATGCTGAAAGAACTCACGCGCGGCCATCGTGTCGGTGGCGATGAGCTTCGCGCGTTCGTGGATGGCCTCGACATCTCACCCGAGGCGAAAGCCCGGCTTGCCGCGCTCACCCCGCACAGCTACGTCGGTGCTGCGTCGCGGCTCGTCGACTACATCGACCCCGCGCAGATGCCCGAAACCCGCAAGGGCTGACGTCGTCGCGTAGCAGAACCAGCCACGGGTGCCTCAGTCGTTCTTCGTCTCCGGCTGCGCTTCGCCGTCGGCGGGGCGATTGGGTGTAATCGCGAGCATCAGCATCGCCAGCAGCACGAGGTCGAGCACGAAGGTGCCGCCGAAGATGATGAGTGAGAACACCAACTCGCGCGTCACCATGAGAGTGATCAGAGCAACGAACAGGGCAACGAGCGCCGCAAGCCCCACGAGTTCTGCGGGGCGCAGGGTGATGCGCGAGTGCGGATCGGTCATGAGGCAGTGCTCTCTTTCACGGGGGTCGACCACTTGAGGCTGAAGCCTGCGATGAGCAGGAAGACGGCGAGCACCACCGCGTAGGCCCCAAAGAAGCCAACGGCACTCACGGGGTCACCCACGAGAGCGAGCACGATCGCCAGGGCAAGCGTTGCCACCCCGATGACCACCGCATCGCGAGCGAACGGGTGGCGACCGCGGTGACGGATGCCCCACACGAGCTCGAGCCCACCCGCGAGAACGGCGTACCCGCCGACGAGCAGCAAGAGCATCGCAAGCCCTGACCCCATCATGACGAGCGCAACGAGAGCGAGCGTGCCGACCAGCGCGGCGATGATCGCTAGGCCAAGGTTTAACGCCTTGAGCGGCTCACCCGCCGACATAAGAACGGTGGAGACGGCGAGCACAACGGCAGTGGCCAGCCCGAAAGCCCCGAGCATCGACAGACCCAGCGCGGGCGAGTGATTCGCGGTGAAGGTAATGATGAGCCCCACGGTCAGGGCAGGCACCGCGCGCAGTACCGGACCGACCCAGGGCGAACGCGCCCTAGCAACGGGCAGCGACGACAGCGCGGAAGTCATGCCGCCATCGTACGGCGCGGTGGCCGAGAGGATCCTGCGCTGAAGGAGCCGCAGAGCTCATGCATCGAGCGCCGCTCTAGATGCGTGGCATGTCGGCGAATCGCGAGAGGTGGCCTTGGAAGGCGACGGTGATCGTCTTGGTCGGGCCATTGCGGTGCTTGGCCACGATGAGGTCGGCCTCGCCGGGGCGAGCGCTCTCTTTTTCATACGCGCTGTCGCGGTGCAAAAGAATGACCATGTCGGCGTCTTGCTCGAGCGAGCCCGACTCGCGGAGGTCGCTGAGGGCGGGCATTTTGTCGGCGCGCTGCTCCGGGCCTCGGTTGAGCTGAGAGAGGGCCACGACCGGAACCTGCAGCTCTTTCGCCATGAGCTTGAGGGCACGAGAAAACTCGCTGACCTCTTGTTGACGGCTCTCGACCCGCTTACCGCTCGTCATGAGTTGCAAGTAGTCGATGATGACCATCTTGAGCCCGACCTTCTGCTTGAGACGGCGGCACTTGGCGCGGATCTCCACCAGGGTCATGTTCGGACTGTCATCGATGTAGAGCGGAGCGTCGTTGATGCGGCCGCGGGTCGCGGCGATCGTCGTCCACTCGCGCGCGTCAACGGTGCCCTTTCGCATCGCCTGCAATGGCACGGAAGACTCGGCCGACAGCAAACGCATCGCGATCTCACTGCGACCCATCTCGAGCGAAAAGATGATCGTGGGCAGGTTGTTCTTGATCGAGGCACCGCGGGCAAAGTCGAGCGCGAGCGTTGACTTACCGAGCGCCGGGCGGGCCGCGACCAAGATGAGTTGGCCGCCGTGTAGGCCGTTGGTGAGCTCGTCGAGGTCGGCAAAGCCCGTCGGAACTCCGGTCATCGAACCATCGCGGCCCTTTGCCGCTTCGATCTCATCGATGGCGGTGGTCACGGCTTCCGTCAGGGGAATGAAGTCTTCCGCCTCAACACCGCCCGCGACCTGGTAGATCTCTGCCTGCGCATTATTGACGAGGTCAGTGACCTCGCCCTCTGATGCGTACCCCATTTGAACGATGCGCGTGCCAGCTTCGACGAGGCGACGAAGAACAGCCTTCTCGGCGACGAGGGAGGCGTAGTAGCCCGCGTTCGCCGCCGTGGGCACGATCGCGGTGAGCGTGTGGAGATAGTCAGCACCGCCCGCGCGGCTCAGCGCGCCCGACTTGGTCAGCTCATCGGTGACCGCGATGACATCGGTGGGCTCGCCGTGTGAGTACAGCGTGAGGATCGCCTCAAAGATCACCTCGTGCTTCGGAATGTAGAAGTCGACGCCGCGCACACTCTCGATGACGTCGGCCACGGCGTCTTTACTGAGCAGCATGCCGCCGAGAGCACTCTGCTCGGCAAGGAGATCGTGAGGAGGAACGCGGTCGTGTGCGCGATCGCTCGTGCCGCGCCCTTCGGTGCCGCGAGGCTCACCCGACGCGCGTGGATCGGTTGCCGCAGAGATATGTGCGAGTGACATGGTGCGACCCCTTTCTCATGCCCTGATGTCAGGTGTACCGCCGACCGCAGACACTCACCGGCGCGACGCGCCCGCGGCACCCGACAGCGCGACGGTTCACCATAGGAACCCCCCGCATCCGCCCTCAAATCACCCCTGTGGATAACCCTGTGGGATATAGCGGAGAAACGCCGGG
>JAYUKK010000210.1:0-3043 GCA_043764515.1 Microbacterium sp. | reverse complement strand
TCCAATCGTTCGATGCGGAAGGTGCCGGATTCGATCTCAACCGTGTCGCCGACCTCAGGTAGGCGGCCGAGCTCGGCCATGAGGAATCCGCCCACGGTTTCCCACGGGCCGTCGTCGGGCACGGTGACGCCCGCGCGGTCGGTGAGTTCGTCGGGGCGCAAAATGCCGGGGAAGGTCAGCCAGTTTCGCGAGCGCACGACGTCGACGCGCGCGCGGTCGTGTTCGTCGCTCACTTCGCCCACGAGCTCTTCGACGAGATCTTCGAGCGTGGCGACGCCGGCGGTTCCACCGTATTCGTCAACGACGATCGCCATTTGGTAGCCGCGACCGCGCAGTTCTGACAGCAGCGTGTCGAGCATCATCGTCTCGGGCACGCGCAATGCCTCGCTCTGCAAAGCCGACGCGGGCACCTCAGCGCGGCGGTCGCGCGGCACTGCCACGGCCTGCTTGACGTGCACGATGCCCACGATGTCGTCGATCGACTCGTCAATGACGGGGAACCGCGAGTGGCCCGTCGTGCGCGCCAGGTCGATGACGGCCTGGGCGCTATCGCCCCGCTCGACGGCAGCCACGCGCGGGCGCGGAGTCATGACGTCTTGCGCCGTGTGCTGCGAGAACGCGAGCGTGCGCGAGAGCAAGGTGGCGGTGTCGGCCTCGAGCCGGCCCTCACTGGCTGAGCGGCGCACGAGCGAGGCGAGCTCTTCGGCGGTGCGCGCGCCGCTGAGCTCTTCTTTCGGCTCAACGCCCATCGAGCGCAGAATCGCATTCGCCGAGCCGTTGAGCACGGCGATGGCCGGCCGGAACACCGTCGTGAACGCCCACTGGAACGGCACGACGACCTTCGCCGTCTGGCGCGGCAGGCTCAGCGCGAAGTTCTTGGGCACGAGCTCGCCCACGATCATCGACAGCAGGGTGGCGATCGTGATCGCGATGATCGAGCCGACGATCGGCACCGCGCCCTCGGGCAAGCCGATCGCGCGCAACGGGTCGGCGAGCATGCTGGAGATCGCCGGTTCCATGAGAAAACCCGTGAGCAGCGTCGTGAGGGTGATGCCCAACTGCGCGCTCGAGAGGTGCGTCGAGGTGATCTTGAGCGCCGCGATCGTGGGGCCGAGCCGCTTCTCGCCGCGCGATTGGCGCGCTTCGAGCTCAGAACGATCAAGATTGACGAGCGCGAATTCGCTCGCGACAAAGAATCCGGTGCCGATGGTCAGCAGCAGGCCGGCGAGCAGAGAGATCCACTCAGCGCTCACGGCGGCCCCCGATCATCGGCGAGGGTCTATGGCTGGGTTCGTCAGGGGCGGGCGATCGGCCCGTACTAGGAGGCTCCATAACAGCCCCACTATACGGTGCCGAGGTGCGCATCCCCCTGCGAGGTCACCACGAAACCGGAAGCGCCTTGCCTTCGTCGTACCCCGCTGCCGATTGCGTGCCGACGACGGCACGCTCGTGGAATTCGGGCAGCGTGGATGCTCCCGCATACGTCATCGACGACCGCAGCCCCGACGTGATCATGTCGAGCAGGTCATCGAGCGAGGGCCGCTCGGGGTCGAGATAGATGCGCGAGCTCGAGATGCCTTCGGCAAACAGTCGTTTGCGCGCGCGCTCGAAGGCGTCGAGCCGCTGAAACCGCTGTTCAACCGCCTTCGTGGATGCCATGCCCCAGCTGCTCTTGAACCAGCGCCCGTGTTCGTCGCTCTCGAGTTGGCCGGGCGCTTCGAGCGTGCCGGCAAACCACGAGCCGACCATGACGGCCGAGGCACCCGCGGCGAGCGCGAGGGCAACATCACGCGGGTAGCGCACTCCCCCATCGGCCCACACGTGCGCGCCGAGCTCGCGTGCCGCAGCCGCAGTGTCGAGCACGGCCGAAAACTGCGGGCGCCCGACGGCAGTCATCATGCGCGTCGTGCACATCGCGCCCGGGCCCACTCCCACCTTGAGCACGTGGGCTCCCGCCTCAACGAGTTCACGCACACCCTCGGCCGTCACGACGTTGCCCGCGACGATCGGCACGCCGAGCCGCGCGGCGGCAACCGCGCGCACGGCGGCGACGGCCTGATCTTGGTGTCCGTGGGCGGTGTCGATGACGATGACGTCGGCACCGGCAGCAACGAGAGCCGCCGCCCGTGCGGCCGCGTCACCCGTGACGCCGACGGCTGCGGCGACGCGCAGGCGGCCGTGAGCATCCAGTGCCGGCGCATAGATCGTGGCCCGTACAGCACTGCGTGCGCTCAACGAACCGACGATGCGACCCTCGTGGCGCACGGCCACGGCGTCGACTCCTGCCGTATCGATGAGGTCGAACGCCGCTCGCGCATCACTCAGCTCTCCGTCGATCGTCGGTGCGCTCGGCGCCACGAGATCGCCGATGACCGAGTCGGGCAGCGCATGCCGCAGCGCGCTGGCCGGGATGCTGCGCTCTGGCACCCCGTCGGCGTCAACAATCGTCAGCAAAGCGCCCGGCACCTCGGCGACGAGGGCCCGCGCGGCCGCCACAGTGTGCCCCTGCCCCACGAGAACCAGCGGGTCAAGCAGTGTTGACGCGCTCTTGACCGCGGCAATGTCGGCGGCCAGTTGCTCGGCCGAGCCGTCTTGCGGCAACACGGCGAGGCCTCCGCGTCGGGCCAGTGCGGCGGCGAGGCGTGGCCCCGTCACCGAGGTCATGTTGGCGGCGACGATCGGGATGCGCAGACCCGTCGGATCGTCTGCGCTCAGGTCGACGCCCAGTCGACTGCCCACCGCCGAGTGTTGCGGCATGAGGAAGACGTCGCTGTAGGTGAGGTCATGGGCCGGTAGCTCGCGGAAGAATCGCACGAAATAACGCTACTGGTGCCATTCGCAGGTGAAACCCGCGTGCCGGAACGGTTAAGCTTGTGCGGGCGGCGCCAGGAAAGGCTCCGCCGGTGCCAACCCAATCGATGTGAAGCGAAAGTGGGCGGTCGGCTGTGTCAAGCCAAGTGACCGGAGTCGGCCCTGACGGCAACGCCGCGGGCGAATTCGGAGCCAACGAGTGGCTCGTTGACGAACTGTACGAGCAGTACAA
>JAYUKK010000209.1:0-3061 GCA_043764515.1 Microbacterium sp. | reverse complement strand
TTGGGCAACACGGTCGAGTTCGGCGTTGGTGAGCGTGTCTGCACCCGCGAGTCGGCACGCGGCGGCGAAAGCCGGCGATTCGTCGAGCAGCCCGAGCGCCGGCGCAACGGTTCCGCCGTAGGTGTCGGCGTCAACAAGGCACACCGAGTGCCCGCGGGCTGCCAGTTCAGATGCTAGACCGATCGCGAGGATCGTGCGGCCCGGTGCGCCAGCCGGGCCCCAGAGGGTGATGATGCGGGGGGCGTGCGACGTCACCCGCCCGTGCGTTGGGCTGGCGGGCCCCGTGAGCAGTGCCGACAACGGCACGGTCGATGAGCGTGACAACAACGGGGTGTGCGACGACTTCTGGCCGGCAGTCTCCTCGGTCTCGCCGACCTCGGTGGGCACCTCGCGAACGTCGCGCGCGGGTGCGGATACAGGTGCGGATACGGATGCGGGCGCTGGATCATGGGCCTCCAACGCGCGAAGGTCGAGAGTGCCGTCGGTCGCCTGCCGAACAATGTCGTGCAGCCCTAATCGCTGGGCGCCGACCGAGAGGGGAGCCTCCGCTGCCACGACGAGGCAGCTTCGCACGCCGAGCAAGTCACATGACCCGACGACGGTCGCGGTCGCCACAGCGGGATGGTCGGAGATGAGAACGGCATCCGGTGACCGTTGGGCGAGCTGCGTGAGCACTTCGTCATGGTCGATGGCGCGCCAGGCAACCCGGTGCCCGGCCCGCAGCAGGGCCAGTTCGATCGCATCGGCATCTAGGCCGGGAACAGCGATGGCGATGAGCATGTCAACCGCCCATCGCGAGCGACGACGGCACCGCGGAGAGAGCGTCACCGTTGGCCAGGGCGTGCAGAATTCTCGCTACGTCGCGACGCGCGATCAAGAGTTCGACACGCCCCGCCTGGCCCGCCGAGACAATCCCATCGTCGACGACGACACGCACAAGCTGCGTCTCGGAGGCGATCACGGCGGGCGCGCCGAATCGTCCCGCCTCGAGCGCGGGTGCCGACCACAGATCGAGGGGGTCGCCGGGTCGCACAGTGGCGCCGATCGCCGTTGAGAGTGCGACGACGAGCGTCGTCGCACTCGGGCCGCGCGAGTCACCGACTGCCGCCACGGGCACGAGTTCTCCCGTGCCGACGGTGCGAGCAACGACGACTCCCTCGAGAGGAATGTCGTCGGGGCGAAGGTAACCATGGCCCTCGATTCCGAGCGAGACACGTCTCACCTCGAGGTCGTCGACGGTGATGAGCTCTCCCGCGGTGAGCAGCCGCGGTGCCGCCAGCACCTCTTCCCCGTCATCCGCCGCGGTCACAATTCCGACGACGGAGGCGATTGAGGCTGTCACGAGGACAAGCCCGATGATCAACCGAACGTCGACGTGGCGCCGGCGCCGGGGCGACGGTGTCACGGTGAGGGCCTCGGTCATGGTTCCTCCTGAGAGCGGGGCGGATGGGCGCGACCGATCTTGACGATTCATCGGCGGAAGGAGAGGCAGTTATCCACATGACAGGCACGGCGGGATGTCGAGGCGGATAATCGACGCATGACGGAATCGGCAGGCGTGCCCCTCGGGCGGTTTCTCACTCTCACCGATGTCGCCGACCTGCTGAACGTGTCGGCGGGTGAGGTTCTGGCGCTAGTGCAAGCGGGTGAGTTACCGGGTATCCGTCTCGGCACCATCGGGCAGTGGCGCATTGAGCAGCGCGTGCTTGAGTCATTTATCGCGGACAAATACGACGAAAGTCGGCGCCGTGCACTCTGGCATGAAGCGCAGTATGCAGATGTGGCCGAGCTCTTCGGCGCGCGGCGCGTGCGCCCGCGCGGCGCCTAGTCGCTCACGACACTGAGACGAGAAGCACCTGCTCGGTCGGAATGAGCCGCACCTGGCGCACCTCACGAGAGCGCCGCACAACATCGAGATCATGCTCGGCCAGGTCGAGATGGTCGCGACCGACACGGTCGATTGTTCCCGTGACGTCACCGGTGTACGTGCGCACCGTGACCCCGATGCGGCGACGGCACAGATCGCGCAGCAAGAAGCCGATGCCGAGGCGTGAAGCCAGCTCTGACCTCTCGACAACCGGGCCGAGCGAGAGCTGGGCGTGCTCGGGGGTGAGAATGAGTGCATCCACGGCGGCGAACGGGATGATGGCCTGCTCTCGGAGAGGTGATCCGTCGAGGTCGCCGGCCATCCAATCGCGGCCAATTGTGACGAGTCTCAGTCGCACGACGTCACCCGAGCGCAATCGGCATTGGATACGCGCCGCAACCGGGTCGCCTGAGCCCCGCAACGCCACGAGGCGGTCGCGCAGGGGTAGCCTGCCCAGCCGCAACCGCTCTTCTTCCTGCTGCAGATCGGCCTCCTCTGACCGCAGTTCGTGCTCGAGCTGACCGGCGAGGTCATCGAAGAGGTGGTCCCAGCGCATGCCGAGAACGTAGCGAGGGCCACCGACGCCGATCGACGAGTTCTCCACAGTTCGAGGATTTCTCTTTACGGATGAGGAATCTTTTGCTTGAGTAGTGCCACCCCACTCGGGGTGTACATATCGGTCTACCGTCCGGGGGGACGACGAATGACCACGACGTCTGCCTCAGGGGAGAAGGAGCCGACCGTGACCGCCACCCAATCCATCGTCACCGCCGCCATCGCCGATCACTCTGGCGACTATCGCCCCAGCGCGCCGACAACCAGCCAGGCACCGCGAGGGCGCGGCTCACGCGCCCGCATCGCACACGAAGAGTTCTTCGACTATCAGCCGACATCAACCGCCGACCTTCCCGACCCTCGCCCGCTTGTCGAGAACCTAACCCGCTGCGTGATCGAGATTCTCGCGGGTGCGCGTGAGCTCGAACAAGTGGCTCGATGGGTGACCGACGATGTCTATCGCACCCTGCTCAGCCGCGCATCGATCAGCGCTCGTGCCCGCGCCGCCCGGGGCACGCCCGTTGTGCGTCCCACGTTCTCGGTGGGAGCGCCCCTCATCACTACGCCGCGCGATGGGGTGATCGAGGCCGTCGTGATTGTCTCGAGCCGAGCACGCGCTCGCGCCGTCGCGATCCGACT
>JAYUKK010000208.1:0-3061 GCA_043764515.1 Microbacterium sp. | reverse complement strand
ACCGACAAGGGATACGGCATCCGGTTCGCGATCGAGCCCAAGCCCAACGAGCCGCGCGGCGACATTTTGCTGCCGACGCTCGGCCACGCGATGGCGTTTATTGAGACGCTCGAGCACCCCGAGCTCGTCGGTCTCAACCCCGAGGTCGGGCACGAGCAGATGGCAGGTCTCAACTTCACGGCGGGTATCGCGCAAGCGCTCGAGGCGGGCAAGCTCTTCCACATCGACTTGAACGGGCAGCGCGGCATCAAGTACGACCAAGACCTCGTCTTCGGTCACGGTGACCTGCACAACGCGTTCTCGCTCGTCGACCTGCTCGAGAACGGCGGGCCCGGTGGTGGCCGCGCCTACGACGGCCCGCGCCACTTCGACTACAAGCCGAGCCGCACGGAAGACGAGACCGGGGTGTGGGCGTCGGCCGCCGCGAACATGCGCACCTACCTGTTGCTCAAGGAGCGCGCCAAGGCCTTCCGCGCCGACCCCGAGGTGCAAGCGGCGCTCGCCGCGGCCCGCGTCGACGAGCTCGCACAGCCCACGCTCGGCGCGGGCGAGACGGTCGACGACTTGCTCGCCGACGCTTCGGCGTACGAGAACTTCGACTCGGGCTCGTACTTCAACGGTCGCGGCTTCGGATTCGTGCACCTGCAACAGCTCGCGACCGAGCACCTGATGGGCGCGCGCTGACGATGACGCTCGTCGCGGGCGTCGATACCTCGACTCAGCGCTGCAAGGTGCTCATCGTCGACGCCGCGACGGGGGCGACCGTGCGCGAGGGGCGCGCTCCGCATCCCGAGGGCACATCGGTTGACCCCGCGGCGTGGTGGCGGGCGTTCGTCGCCGCGGTAGACGAGGCGGGTGGCCTCGCCGATGTCGAGGCGATCGCCGTGGGTGGTCAGCAGCACGGACTCGTGGCGCTCGATGCCGAGGGCCGCGTCGTGCGCGACGCCCTGCTGTGGAACGACACCCGTTCGGCCAGCGCCGCGACCGACCTCATCGCCGAGGTGGGTGCGGCCGCGTACACGCAACGCACCGGGTCGGCGCCGGTTGCCTCGTTCACGGCGACAAAGCTGCGGTGGATGCGCGACCACGAGCCGCACCTCGTGCCGAGCATCGCGGCTGTTGCCCTTCCGCACGACTGGCTGACCTGGCGCCTGCGCGGCTACGGGCCCCTCGGCAAAAGCCCGCTCGGTCCCGTGCTCGACGAACTCGTGACCGACCGCTCGGACGCGAGCGGTACGGGCTACTGGTCGCCCTCGACGGGTGCCTACGACCTCGAGCTCTTCGGTCTCGCACTCGGTCGTCCGGGGCGCGATGCCGCGCCCGGTTCGGCAGCGGCCGACACTTCCGCAGTCGTCGTTCCGCGCGTTCTCGCGCCCGGAGCCTCAACGACGATCGACGCCGCCAATCCCGAACTGCGCGGCTCGCGCGCGGGCGTGCGCGTCGGCGCGGGCGCGGGCGACAATGCCGCAGCGGCCCTCGGACTCGGAGCCGGCCCGGGCGACGTCGTCGTCTCGATCGGTACGAGCGGAACGGTCTTCGCGGTCAGCCCCCAGCCCGTCGTTGACACGTCAGGCACGGTCGCCGGTTTCGCCGATGCGGCGGGCGCCTACCTTCCGCTCGTCGCGACGCTCAACGCCGCGCGCGTGCTCGACGCCGTCGCCGCACTGCTCGGCGTCGACCACGATGGTCTCGCCGACCTCGCGCTCGCGGCCGAGCCCGGCGCCGGCGGAGTCGTGCTGCTGCCCTACTTCGAAGGCGAACGCACCCCGAACCTGCCCGACGCGACCGCGTCGCTCAGCGGCCTCACGCTCGCGTCGACCACCCGCGAAAACCTCGCGCGCGCCGCGATCGAGGGGATGATGTGCGGCCTCGCCGACGGACTCGACGCCATCGCGCGCCACGGCCTGCACCCTCGGCGCTTGCTCCTCGTGGGGGGCGCGGCCCGGTCGCGGGCGCTGCCCGCGATCGCGTCGGCCGTGCTCGAGCTTCCGGTCGTGGTGCCCGAGCCGGGGGAGTACGTGGCGCGCGGGGCCGCGCGGCAAGCGGCCGGCGTGCTGCTCGGCTCGAGCCCCGAGTGGCCGCTCGCGGTGCATGCTTCGGTCGAGCATCCGTCTCAGCCGCACGTGCGCGCCGCCTACGCGGCGGCGTTCGCGCGCACCCATCACTAGCCTGAGGGCATGGCGCATCGCACTGACGCACGCCCCGCAGCATCTGCCGGTCACCCGGCCCCCATCGTCACGCTCACGGTCAACCCCGCGCTCGATGTCAGTACAACGACCGAGACGGTCATGCCGGAACACAAGATGCGCTGCGGCCCGAGCCGCGTTGACCCGGGCGGCGGCGGCGTGAACGTGAGTCGCGTCATCGAGCGGCTCGGGGGGCACTCCACGGCGATCTACGCGGTCGGCGGTGCGACCGGGCAGGCCTATCGGCAGTTGCTCGAGGCCGAGGGCATCATCGGCCGGGCGATCGCCATCGCGCAGTCGACGCGCGAGAACGTGACGATCGACGAGACGTCGACGGGCAAGCAATTTCGCTTCGTGCTGCAGGGCCCGCACCTGAGCGAGACCGAGTGGCAGCAGTGCCTCACCGCCACCGAGGCCGCCATGCATCTGGGTGGCTATGTTGTGCCCAGCGGGTCGCTCGCTACCGGAGTGCCCGACGACTTCTACGCGCGCGTCGCCCGCCGCGCGCGAGAACTCGGTGTGCGCTGCATTGTCGACGCTTCGGGTCCGGCGCTCGCGGCGGCGGTCGAAGAGGGTGTCTATCTCGTGAAGCCCTCGGGTCGTGAACTGGGCGAGCTCGTCGGGGCGCCGACGCTCACGATCGACGAGAAGATCGAGGCCGCGCGCGAGCTCGTTGGCCGTGGCCGCGTCGAGGTTGTTGCCCTCACCCTGGGGGCCGACGGCGCCGTGCTCGTCACGGCCGACAGTGTCACGCGCCTGGCGTCACCGCCCATCACGGTGCGCTCGACGGTGGGCGCGGGCGACAGTTTTCTTGCCGCGATGGTGCTGCGTCTCGCGCAGGGCAGCGACCTCGCGGCGGCCTTCCGCGCGGGCGT
>JAYUKK010000207.1:0-3066 GCA_043764515.1 Microbacterium sp. | reverse complement strand
CCGGCGAGAGCACCGTCGGGCCCGTCGAGCACGCCGCGAGGGCGAGCGCCGTTGCGCCAGCACCGGTTCCTGCCAACATCGTGCGGCGCGAGAGCTGGGCACGCTTCGCCTGTGCGATGAGACTGCGGATCATCGGGTCTTCGGGAAGGGGACGATTCATGGCGTGCTCCTTAGACGATTGCCGGTACTTCGGTGTCCGTGCCGCGTGCGGCGGTGGGTCGATACTGTCATACGCGATAGGCGTGTCGCACCCCTGAACGCTCGATTCATCCATCTTGAAACACGAATGTCACGAAATCAGCACTTCCAGGCAAAAAAGAGTGCGGAATCCATTGCGGTGAGCCGGTACGCTTGACCCGCAACGCAGCGCGGCGATGCTCACTGCAGCCGCGCGTTCATCGCGAGGAGATCTGATGAGAATCGCCGTCCCGGCCGAGGTCAAGAACAATGAGTACCGCGTCGCGATCACGCCCGCAGGCGTGCACGACCTCGTGGCCAATGGCCATGAGGTGCTCGTGCAATCGGGAGCCGGTCTGGGATCGTCGATCACTGACGACGAGTACCTCGCCCAAGGGGCCTCGATCGTTGCCGACGCGGCCACGACGTGGGCCGAAGCCGATCTGCTGCTCAAGGTCAAAGAGCCCATCGCCGCCGAGTACGAACACTTCCGAGACGGCCTGCTGCTGTTCACCTACTTGCACCTTGCGGCGGAGAAAGAGCTGACGCACGCTCTTCTCGCGAAGAACGTCACAGCAATCGCCTACGAGACGGTGCAGCTTCCGTCACGAGCTCTCCCCCTCCTTGCGCCGATGAGCGAGGTCGCTGGTCGGCTCGCCCCGATCGTCGGCGCCAACGCCATGATGCGACCCAACGGCGGACCTGGGCTACTCGTGCCAGGTGTGCCGGGCACCGATCCCGCAAACATCGTCGTGCTCGGCGGCGGCGTCGCGGGAACGAATGCAGTCGCCATGGCGGTGGGCCTGGGGGCTGAGGTGACCGTGCTGGACACCAACATCCAGCGCCTTCGCGAACTTGACGCTCTCTACAGCGGGCGCATCCGCACGATCGCCTCGAATGGCTACGAAATCGAAAAGGCTGCCATTCAGGCCGACATGCTCATTGGTTCCGTGCTGATCCCGGGAGCGAAAGCACCCAAACTTGTCAGCAACGATCTGGTCTCGCGCATGAAGCCGGGAAGCGTGCTCGTCGACATCGCCGTTGACCAAGGTGGCTGCTTCGCCGACACTCGGCCGACAACGCACACCGAGCCGACCTTCACCGTGCACGGCAGCATCTTCTACTGCGTCGCAAACATGCCCGGGGCTGTGCCGACAACATCGACCTACGCACTCACGAATGCGACGATGCCCTATGTGCGTGCCATCGCCAATCACGGCTGGAAGGCCGCTCTTCAGGCCGATGGAGCGCTCGCGCTCGGTCTCAACACGCACGCTGGCCGAGTGACCAACGAGCCCGTTGCGACTGCGCAAGGCCTTGACTCGGTCTCGCTTGCCGAGGCCATCGCCTGAGCCCACTCGCACGGTGAGACCCCGACCGTCAGGTGGCGGAAAGCATGTTCGAGTTCCGGCGGCGTAGTGGCCCGCCGGGCTCGATCACCCACACCTCTCCGGCCCGCTGATCAATCGGCGGGGGCGTTGACCGCGGCCCAAGGAGCGACCGAACATCGGCGGCATCAGCGCCCGCCACAACAATCGGAGACGTCCGACGAAGGGTTGAGAAGAGCGACCACGCAGCCTGCCACCCCTCGGGATCGGCGATGTAGATGCGTGGCGTCACCGTGACTGTAGCGGTCGGTGGTGACACTGTCGATTGCTCGGCGGCAAGGTCAACGACGAGACTGTGGTCGGGGTATGCCCGACGAATCGAGTCCACCACAGCGTCGAGACGGCGAGCGATCACGACGGTGTCGACATCCGTGGGTGCCGTCCAGACCGGCGCCAGAACCCGTGTCGGCTCGATCGTGTCGACGAGTTCTCGAACGACCTGCACCTGGCGATCAGCCCACCACCCACGACCGGGAGGCGCTGTGCGATCAAATAGGCCCCGCGGCGCACCGGCAAGGTGATGGTCGTCGGCGTCACGGCAGCGCAAGACGAGCCGAGATTCAAAACGGCTACTGAGCACCGACCGCGACGACGAGACAGTGCCGATCGAGGCGGCAACCCCGCCGCCCGCGCGACGAATTGCCCGAACAGCGGCATCCCATCGCAATAAAAGATCGGTGCTGACATCGTCACTCGCAGCCAGCACATGATCGAGGTCATCAGCCACCAACAGGGCTCCGTCGATCGGCTGATCGGCTAACTGCTCGAGCAATGCCCAGGCCTCCACGACCGAGTTCGGGAGCACAAACACGGGCGATCCTCTCCGCCGGGCGGCAACGGCGAGCGCAGCGAGCGCCGTCGAGCGTCCGCTCTGAGGGGCCCCGACGACGACGAGCGCCCCGTCGCGTTGTGGGTTCCAGACGGCGAGCGATTGCTTCTGTTCGGCAGGATCATCGAGCAACCCGAACACCAGGGATGCGAGCTCTGTCTCTCGCATTGCGGTCGCCGCGGGGTCGGTTCGGCCGCCGAGAGCCGCCGCGTCGATAGCGACCTCGAGATCAGCCAACTCGAGTTGCATCGGCAGTGGAGGCAACCAGGGGCTGTCCTCCGCCGTCACACCGGACCATCTGGCCCGCACCTCGACGATGTCTGCGTCGGCGATCGTCGCCACCTGCACACTGCTGCCGCCTTCTCCCGTCACCACGATCGCGCGACCGGGCGGTACTGAAGAAACATCGCGACCGTGCTGTCCAATGAAGGATGCTCCCGCCGAGTCGCTCATTCGAAACGCGATGCGTACGGCGCAGTTGGCGGCGACGGCGTCGCGTACCGCAGTGGCTGGGTGTTGAGTGCACAAGATGAGATGCACGCCAAGAGAACGCCCACGTGCTGAGATGTCAGCGAATACCGCCTGCACGTCGGGGAAGGTTTCGATGAGGGCCGCGAACTCGTCGACCATCACAACAAGCCGCGCGAGAAGCTCGGGCCGCTCCGTCAGATC
>JAYUKK010000206.1:0-3067 GCA_043764515.1 Microbacterium sp. | reverse complement strand
GCTCGGATTACTGGGGCGAACTGCAAGCGGCGGCTGGCATGAACGGCTGGCGGTTAGAACTGGGTCGAGGAATCCGGTCGTGAAGAGCACGAACGTCGGTGGCCGCGTCGACGCCTGCGTCGCGAAGAGGATGCGCGGCTGCTTTCCGCTACGAACGGGGTGCGGATGCGCGGCCGTCAGCTCGGCCACGAAAGCGTTGAGCTTGCCGGTCGCGATGCGGGTATCCCACGATTCGAGCGCGACCTCGAGGGCCGGAACGAGCTTCTCGAGGTGACGACCCGTCCGTGCCGAGATGTTGACCCGCGGCGCCCACGCCACGTGGTGCAGATCTTGCTCGATCTCGCGCTCGAGGTAGCGGCGGCGTTCATCATCGAGAAGGTCCCACTTGTTGAACGCGAGCACGAGCGCGCGGCCCGACTCAAGCACGAGGTCGATGATGCGCACGTCTTGCTCGCTGAGCGGCTCGGTCACGTCGATCAAGACAACCGCGACCTCCGCCTTCTCGAGTGCCGCGGCGGTGCGCAGCGACGCGTAGAAGTCGGCACCCTGCTGCAGGTGCACGCGCCGACGAATACCGGCCGTGTCGACGAAGCGCCACACCTTGCCGCCGAGTTCGATCTGTTCGTCGATGGGGTCACGCGTCGTGCCCGCCATCTCGTTGACGACGACACGTTCTTCGCGCGCGGCCTTGTTGAGCAGGCTCGACTTGCCCACGTTCGGGCGGCCCAGCAGAGCCACGCGGCGTGGGCCGCCGAACTCTTGCTTGGCGACCGTCGAGACCTCCGGAAGCACCGTGAGCACGTGGTCGAGCAGGTCAGCAACACCGCGCCCGTGCAGCGCCGACACGGGCCAGGGCTGACCGAGGCCCAGACCCCACAGCGCGGCGGCTTCGGGTTCTTGGCGCGCGTCATCCACCTTGTTGCCGGCGAGGATGACGGGCTTCTTCGAGCGCCGCAGCATCTTGACGACGAACTCGTCAGTCGCGGTCGGGCCCGTCATGGCGTCGACGACGAAGAGCACAGCATCCGCCAGATCGACAGCGACCTCGGCCTGCGCGGCGACGGAGGCGTTGATGCCCGACGCGTCGGGCTCCCAGCCTCCGGTGTCGACGAGGGTGAACTTGCGGTCGTTCCATTCGCCCTTGTACATGACGCGGTCGCGCGTCACGCCGGGGGTGTCTTCGACGACGGCCTCTCGGCGGCCGATGATGCGGTTGACGAGGGCGCTCTTGCCGACGTTCGGCCGGCCGACGATCGCGAGCACCGGCAGGGCCGGCATCGTGATGATGCCGTCTTCGCCGAGCTCAGCGCCTTCGAGCAGCTCGAGGTCGTCGTCGTCAAGGTCGTAGGCGGCGAGGCCCGCGATGAGGGCGTCGGCACGCTTGGTCGCGAGGTCGTCGTCGAGTTCGGCGAGACGCGCGGCGACCGCCTCGGCGGCCTCAGCGTTCGCAAACTCGGCGTCGTCGGACGAGCCGGATGCGTCGCGCGCGGTGTTCCGCGTGGCATCACGAATCGCGTCGCGCGCAGCGGCGTTGTCCGTCGAGGCGTCGTTGGTCGAGGCGCCGTCCATCGAGGCGTCATCGGCTGCAGCGTGCTCAGGGTTTACAGGGTTCTCAGTCATGGGATCCTCCCACTTGTTCCGCCGCCCGCGGGCGGCGTGTGTTTCGCACGAGAGCCGAGTATCAGGCCCCCGCACGCACGATGTCGATGAGCGCCTGCACCGTTTGCTCGAAGTCGAGGTCGGTGGAGTCGAGAGTGGTGACGCCGTCAGCGGCGTTCATGAAGTCGACCACGCGGGAATCTTGGGCATCCCGCGAGGCCAGCTGCTGCGCGGTCGCCTCGGCCGACACAGCGCTCAACTCTGCCGACCTTCTCGCCATTCTAGCCTCTGACGAGGCGGTCAGCAGTACGCGCACGGCGGCATCGGGCGCGACGACGGTCGTGATGTCACGTCCTTCAACAATCACGCCGGGTTCGGAGGCTCCCGCGATGAGCTGACGGAAGAGGTCCGTGAGCCCCGCACGCACCTCCGGAACCCGCGCGACCGCGCTCACGACTGCCGTGACACGAGGCTCACGAATGTCGGGCGTAATGTCTTCACCGCCCACGCGCACGAAGTAGCGATCGGGCTGCATGCCGATGGCGTAGTCGAACCCAGCCACCCGGTCGGCGACCTCTGCAGCATCCTCCACGTCAACGCCGTCGTCGAGGCAGTGCCAGGCGAGAGCGCGGTAGGCGGCTCCCGTATCGAGGTAGGCGAAGCCGAGTCGGCGCGCGGCCTCCCGGCTCACACTCGACTTACCGCTACCAGCGGGGCCATCGACGGCAACAACGGTGTCGCTCATGGGGGTCTCCTTGGGTCTAGCTCGCGCCCGCGATGCGCCAGCCGCGCACCGAAAGCTCGTCGATGAGGCGTTGCTCCACTTCGGGCAACACCGACACTTCGGCAAACCCGATCGGCGCGCCGGGCGAGTGCTCGAGCCGCAGGTCTTCCATGTTGATCTGCAGTTCGCCGATCTCGGTCAACAGCCGCGCGAGCTGACCAGGAGTGTCGTCGATCATGACGACGAGTTGCGCGAAGCGGCGGTCGTCGCCGTGCTTGCCCGGAATCCGTGCGACTCCGGCGTTGCCCGCCGCGATGAGCTCGGCGAGGGCACGGCGTGAGCCGGGCGCTTCGGGGTCGGCGAGGGCGGCAAGCAGAGCATCCACGTCATCGCGCAGGGCGGTCAGGATGTTCGCGACCGGCTCCGCGTTCGCGCTGACGATCTGCACCCAGAGCCCGGGGTCGCTCGACGCGATGCGCGTGACGTCGCGGACTCCTTGCCCGGCGAGCCCCACCGCGCTGTTCGAGGCCGTGCGCAGCCGGGCGGCCATGGCGCTCGCGATCAGCTGCGGAACATGGCTGATCATCGCGACCGAGCGATCATGCTCGTCCACACTCATCTCGATCGGCACGGCGCCGACGTCAAGAATGAGGGCCTCGATCGCACCCGCCTGCCGGTAGCTGATGCCGTCGTGCCCCGCGAGCACCCACGGCCGGCCGAGAAAGAGGTCGGCGCGCGCCGAGA
>JAYUKK010000205.1:0-3068 GCA_043764515.1 Microbacterium sp. | reverse complement strand
CGACCCGGTCGCCCTCGACCTCTGAACGGGCGGACCTGCTAAAGCTCGGCGCGCGTACGGAAGAAGCGACGCACGCGCTCGCGCACCGTCGCGGGCGGGGGCTCGTTGTACTGATCGACGTATTCCTGGCCCGACATGCTCTGGATGCGCGCCATGATCGAGTCGGTCGCGTGACGTCGCGCGCGGCCCGATGACGCAGCGCCGAACGCGCTCACGTCCATCGGCTCACCGAACTCGATCGTGATACGCGCGAGGCGGATGCGCTTCGAGCCCACCGGTTGCAGATCTTGCGTGCCGCGAAGCCCCACGGGCACCACGGGAACACCCGCCGTGAGCGCGAGCCACGCCACACCCGTCTTGCCGCGGTAGAGGCGCCCGTCTCGTGAGCGCGTGCCCTCGGGATAGATCGAGAACGCCTGGCCATCGTGCAACTTGGCAAGACCCGCGTCGAGGGCATCCTGTGCCGCTTGGCCCGCCCCGCGTTTCACGGGAATCGCGCCGACGCCCGAGAAGAATCCGCGAGAAATCGCGCCCTTCACGCCCTTGCCGGTGAAGTACTCCTCTTTCGCGAGAAAGCTCACGGGGCGCCGGGCGAGCAGGCTAATGACGATGCTGTCGATGAACGACAGGTGATTGCTCGCAACAACCACGGCACCCGTGGCCGGCATGTTCGATCGACCGATGATGTTGGGGCGCCAGACCAATCGCGCGATGGGGCCCAGAAAGGCCCGGGCGAAGAAGGTCAGCACCGCCCCATGGTGTCAGAGGATCCATTCCTCCGGGGGAATGTCGTCATACGGGATGTCGTCGTCGGGCTGGTTCGGCGGATCGGCGGCAGGCGACGCGGCTGGAGTCGGGCTGGCCGCGGCCAGAGCGGGCGGCTCGTCGCCGCGCACGATCGCGAGCACCGCATCCCCAAACTTCTCAAGCTTGGCGGCACCGACGCCGCTGACGGTCGCGAGCTCTTCGAGGGTGGAGGGCTCGGTCAGCGCGATGCCGCGCAGGGTCGCGTCGGCGAAGACCACGTAGGCGGGGGCGCCCAGCGCTCGCGCCGTTGCCGCACGCCACGCACGCAGGCGCTCGAAGAGCGAGCTCGCGGCGGCCGGCAGGTCGGAGGGCGCCGCACGGCGCGCAGAGCGGGTCGGGCGCACGACCTCACGGCGCAGACGCACCTCGCGCGTGCCGCTCAGCACCGCGGCGCTCGCCTCCGTGAGCACGAGGGTGCCGTAGCCGTCGCCGTGCACGGCGAGCAAGCCCTGAGCGAGCAGCTGCCGCACGACGCCCCGCCATTCTTGGTCGCCGAGCTCGGTGCCGATGCCGAAGGTCGCGAGGTCAGCGTGCCCGAGCTGCTCGACGCGCGGTGTGCGCTTGCCCATGAGGATGTCGATGAGCTGCCCCGCGCCGTAGCGCTGCCGTCGTTCACGCTCGAGCCGCACAATCGTCGAGAGCAGCTTCTGCGCCGGCACGGTGCCATCCCAACTCTCGGGCGGCGCGAGGCACGTGTCGCAGTTGCCACAAGCGGTGGAGCTTTGGCCGAAGTACGCCAGCAACTGAACGCGCCGACACTCGACGGTTTCGCAGAGCGCGAGCATCGCATCCAGCAGCTGGCTCATGCGCCGTTTGTAGGCCGCGTTGCCCTCGGAGCGATCGATCATCTGCCGCTGCTGCACGACGTCTTGCAGTCCGTAGGCGAGCCACGCGGTCGACGGCAGGCCGTCGCGCCCCGCACGCCCGGTCTCTTGGTAGTAGCCCTCGACGCTTTTGGGCAGGTCAAGGTGCGCGACGAAGCGCACGTCGGGCTTGTCGATGCCCATACCGAACGCGATCGTCGCGACCATGACGATGCCGTCTTCGCGCAAGAAGCGCGACTGGTGATTCGAGCGCGTGGCCGCATCGAGGCCCGCGTGGTACGGCAGGGCGGGGATGCCATGTTCGGCCAGCGCGATCGCCGTCTTCTCGACGGATGCCCGCGACAGGCAATACACAATGCCCGCGTCACCCGGGTGCTCGGTGCGGATCAGCTGCAGCAGTTGCTGCACCGGTTGGTTCTTCGGCTCGATGCGGTACTGGATATTGGGCCGGTCAAAGCTCGCCACAAACCGCCGGGCCTGACCCAGGTCGAGCCGCTGCACAATCTCGGCAGCCGTCTCGGCCGTGGCCGTAGCGGTGAGCGCGATGCGCGGGATGCTCGGCCACCGCTCATGCAGCAGCGACAGTGCGAGGTAGTCGGGCCGGAAGTCGTGGCCCCACTGCGACACACAGTGCGCCTCGTCAATCGCGAAAAGCGAGACGCGAATGCGGTCGAGCAGCTGCGCGGTGCTCGGCACGGTGACGCGCTCGGGCGCCATGTAGAGCAGGTCCACCTCGCCCGCGAGCAGGGCAGCTTCGACAGCCCGCCGCTCGTCGGGGCCCTGTGTTGAGTTGAGGAACGCGGCGCGCACGCCGACGGCCTCGAGGGCATCCACCTGGTCCTTCATCAAGGCGATGAGCGGCGAGATGACGACGCCGACGCCCTCGCGCACGAGCGCGGGAATTTGGTAGCAGAGGCTCTTGCCGCCACCCGTGGGCATGAGCACGAGGGCGTCTCCGCCGCGCACGACGTGGTCGATGATGGCCTGCTGCTCGCCGCGGAAGGCCGGGTAGCCGAAGACCGACTCGAGCACCTGCTGGGGCGTGGTCGCGGTCGTGGTCACTCGCCCCAGGTTAGTCGGCAGGGCTGACCGTGCCCGCCGCCTGCTCGCGTGCGATGTGCGAACGGGCGTGCTCGACGGCCGTCTCGAGGGAGCCGACGAGGTGGTGGGGGTGCCGCAGAGCGCCAACCACGCCGACGCGGGTCGCGAGCCGGAGGTGCCGCTCTTGAATGCCCTTGATGATGACGGTGATGCCGCGGCGTTCGAGCCCCTCGATGAGCTCGACGATGACGCGCGCACCCGTGGCGTCGAGGTCACGAATCTGCGAGAGCCGCACGATGACGACGCTCACGCCCGCGGTCTCGCTGATGGCATCGGTGAGGCGCTCGGCTGCGCCGAAGAACAGCGCACCGTCGAGGCGGAAGAGCGCGATGCGCT
>JAYUKK010000204.1:0-3077 GCA_043764515.1 Microbacterium sp. | reverse complement strand
TCGACGCGCGGCAGCCGTTTGCCCACCGTCTTCGACGTGAGCGACCTGCTCGCCGCCTCGAACGTTCTCGTCGTGCGCGTGCACACCTTCAGCGCGGCCTCGTACCTCGAAGACCAAGACGAGTGGTGGAACCCCGGCATCATCCGCTCCGTCACCCTGCGCGAGCGGCCGGAACTCGCCATCGACGACGTGCACGTGGTCGCCGGCTGGGGGCCGAGCGGGGCGAGCTTGCGGGTTGAGGTGAGTGCGGCATCCGTCGCCTCGATCGACCTCGTCGAACTGGGGCTCACGGTGACGCCCGGTGTTGAGGTGGCGGTGCCGGATGCTCAGCCGTGGTCGGCCGAAAGCCCCCAGCTCTACACGCTGCGGGTGTCGAGCGGCCCGGCCGAGGCCGGCGGCGAGACGGTCGAGACGCGCATCGGGTTCCGCTCGATCGCGATCATCGACGGCGTCTTCACGGTCAACGGTGCACCCGTGCAAATGCGCGGCGTGAACCGTCACGAGCACCACCCCGACTTCGGTCGGTCGGTGCCCTCCGAGACGCTCGTGCGCGACCTGCACCTCATGAAGCAGCACAACATCAACGCGATTCGCACGGCGCACTATCCGCCGCACCCCGACTTGCTCGACCTCGCCGACGAGCTCGGCTTCTGGGTGATCGACGAGTGCGACCTCGAGACACACGGCTTTGGCGACGTCGGCTGGCGCAACAACCCCACCGACGATGTCGAGTGGGAGGCCGCGCTGCGCGACCGCGCCGCCCGCATGGTCGAGCGCGACAAGAACCACCCGAGCATCATCATGTGGTCGCTCGGCAACGAGGCCGGAGTCGGCCGCAATCTCGCCGCGATGGCCGACGAGATGCGCGGCCGTGACGCCACCCGCCCGCTGCACTACGAGGGCGACCAGGCGAGCGTCGACGTCGACGTGTGGAGCCGCATGTACGCCTCGCACGCCGACGTTGAGCTCATCGGCCAGGGCCTCGAGCCGCCGCTCGGCGACGACCCCTGGGTGAAACTCGGCCCCGACGACGACGCGGTCGCGCTGCACGAGCGGCGCAAGGGCATGCCGTTCGTGCTGTGCGAATACGTGCACGCCATGGGAACGGGCCCCGGCGGCATGACCGAATACCAAGAGCTGTTCGACCGCTACCCGCGCATCATGGGCGGGTTCGTCTGGGAGTGGCTCGAGCACGGCATTCACCGCACTTTGCCCGATGGCCGCACCGGCACGTTCTACGGCGGCGACTTCGGCGAGCCCCTGCACGACGGCAACTTCGTCATCGACGGACTCATCGCCGCCGACCGCACGCCGCGCGCGCAACTCGCCGATCTCGCGGCCGTCTTCTCGCCCGTCTTTCTCGATCTGGATGCGGAGGCCGGGGTTCTGCGCGTGCGCAGCCGCCTCGACCACACTGATACCTGGCGGTATGCCCTCAGTTGGCGGGTTGCCTCGGCCGCGTCGTCGGTCGACGCCGACGGGCTCGACCCCGACGCCGCTGCCGCTGGTCGCGCGGGTGTCATCGCTCACGCACCGGTGCCGCCGCGCGGCACGGCCGAGATTGCCCTGCCTGACGCGCTGCTCGAGCACGTGCGCACCCCGGGTGTGGTCGTGACGGTCGAAGCGTTCGAATCCGAGGACACGGCGTGGGCTTCGCGCGGCTGGGTCGTTGCCCGAGCGCAGGTGGTGACGACGGGAGCCGCGGATGTTCGGCCGGTTGAGCTGCCGGCGGCGAGCATCCTGTCGCTGAGTGATCTGGTGATCGATGACGCGACGGGTGCGGTTACCGCGCTCGGCTCGCAGGCTGTGGAGGACTGGCGGCTCGAACTGTGGCGCGCGCCGATCGACAACGATCGCGGTGCGGGCTGGGACACGGGCGGGGCGCCCTCGGATGCTGAGCGCTGGAAGGCCCTCGGCCTCGACCGCTTGCGCTCACGCCTGGTGTCGCTCGAGCGCACGCCCGAGCGCGTCGAGGTCGTGACGCGCATCGGCGCGGCCGCCCTCGACTGGAGCCTCACGGCCACCTGGGTCTTCACGGCCGAGTCGGGCGCGCTGCGCCTCGCGGTCGACCTGCAGCCGCACGTGCCTGAGGGCGTCGACCTGCAGTGGGCCCGCGCGGGAGTCTCGTTCGCACTGCCCGGCCTCGTCGACGAGGTGCGCTGGTTCGGCCGCGGCCCCGGCCCGGCCTACCCCGACACGGGCCAGGCGGCCCACGTCGGCTGGTTCACGCGCTCGCTCGACGGCATGCTCGAGCGCACGGTGCGTCCGCAAGAGTCGGGTGCGCGGGCCGATGTGCGCTGGGTGCGGGTGGGGTCGCCCGGCTCGGCGCCTTCGGCGCTCGAGGTGTCGGCGCCCGACGGCGCCGCACTGACGGTGCGCCCCTGGTCAACCGAGACTCTCGCCTCAACGACCCACGATCACCTGTTGGTTCGGGATGCCCGCACCCACATCGTGCTCGACCTCGCCCAGCACGGCACCGGCACCGGAGCCTGCGGCCCCGGCGTCTTGCCGCAATACCGGCTGCGCGCGCAGCCGCTGCGCGGCGTGCTGGAGTTTCGCGTCAGCTGAGCAGGGTTGCGAGCCCGAGGCTCAATCGGCCCGAAACAAGCTTCGTCTCCGCCGATTGCGTCATCCACGAGATCGCGCGATCAAGGGGTGATCATTGATGGGGATGCTCATGCGGGGCGTAGTAAGCGTCCCCGGATAGGTTTTTATTGATGATTCATCAACTATTTCATTTTAATGCAGGTTGCAACTTGCAACAAGCATGAGCGCGTTGGGAGTCCCAACTCACAGGCCCTCGAGGACTTGTTGCGAACTTATCCAGTCTGGTTTGGGGTGAGAACATAGTTCGCACTTGACAAAGGCGGGTTGATGACCCATACTTTCCATAGATGCCTTGAGAACTAGGTATTCATGACATTGGAGAGTATGATGAACGCACGAACGGCGGAAGCGCTCCCGCACAAGCAGCGCACGGCATTCCGCCGGATTGTGATGCTGGACATCGAGAACGTAAACGGGGGAGCAGTGGGTACCGTCCCGTTGGCCACTGCCGCGTACGGCGAAGTGGCCAC
>JAYUKK010000203.1:0-10644 GCA_043764515.1 Microbacterium sp. | reverse complement strand
GCATCGCGCTGCTGAGAGAGGCCTGGGCGAGCCGCGAAGCCAGGTCGATTTCGCTCTGCATGGCCCCGCGCAAGAGCTGCTCGCGCTGGAGTTCTTGGAGGGCGAGCGCCGTCTTGACCGCACCGACGATCACGTCGATGACCCGAAGGTCGGTGGTGGAGTAGGGATGCGCGAGGTCGCGTTCAAACACGAGCTCGCGGCCCCGTCGGTCGCCGTCGTCGTCAACCGGCGAAATGACCATGCTTCCGTCGTTGAGCACTCTCAGCCCCGGAAGGGCGGAGCCGGGCGCGCTGCTGCCGTCGGCAGCGTCGCGGATGCTCACCGATTGTGATCGGGTGAGTTCACGGGCGCGGTGCAAGAGAAGGTCATTCGCATCGTCGCGACCGAATGATTCAACCGTCAGAAGACTGAGCTCAGACATGGCCACGAGCTGATCCTGCGCGACGACGAGCGCCCCCGTCACAGCCTCAAGAGCCTCGTCACGCTGAGAATTCCCCGTGCCGCCGGCGCTGTTATCGCCCGTGTCACCGCTCACGGCGTTCACAGCGCGGGTGGCGCCTCGGAGCGAACAATGTCGAACACGTCGAGGAGGTTGGTGATCTCGAGGATGACCCGCACGGGGTCAGAGATGTCTTCCAGCCTCAACGTGCCGCCGAGCGCGCCGGTGGCCTTGCGCAACCGTACGAGCTCGGCCAGGGCGCTCGAGTCGACAAACGCCACATTCACGAGATTGAGGGTGATGTCTGGGCTCTCTGCGGTCACCAGTGGGTCGACCGAACGAGCAAAGCCAGCGATTTCATGCGCATCAAATCGGCCCAGCAATGACACTCTCGTGTGCCCGGTACCGTTCTCGGTTCGGATAATCATGAGACGTCCTCTTTCTGGGGTTCGTGCAGGGTCGTGGTGCGGGCGAGTCGGTGTGCGCGCGCACCAGCAATGTCATACCGGCCTCGCACGTCTCGTGCCTTGATGGCCACAAGGTCGCGCATGAACTCGGCACTGACGCGGGCGGCATCGACGGTTGACCCGGGCGCGTCGATCCACTCGACGGGCACCTCCGCGGTCGTGTACCCGACGCGATGAGCAAGGTAAAGAATCTCGAGATCGAAGGAGAACCCCTCAACAAGCTGCAGGCCAAAGAGCACTTTCGCCGCGTCTGCGTCGAACAGCTTGAAGCCGCACTGCGTGTCGGTGACCGAGATGCCGAACCCCACCGACACGACTCCCCGGAGCCCCGCACTGAGTACCTTCCGGAAGGCACTCTTGCCCTGAACGTTGGCACCCTCAGCTGCCCGTGAGCCCACGACAACGTGCGCACCGGCGTGGATCTCATTTAGGAGCCGGTCAAACTGCTCGATCGGGGTGGATTGGTCAGCATCCGCAAAGAGAATGTACCGGCCGCGCGCCGCCAACATGCCTCGCTTTACCGCTGCACCTTTGCCTTGATTACGCTCGGCAACGAGCACTCTCATGTTGGCGAACTGCAGGTCGGTGAGCAATTGCACGGTCGAGTCACGCGAGCCGTCATCAGAGATGATAAGTTCCCACGGTTCGTTGCGCGCGCTCATGTGTGTGGCGATGGCGCCGACCGTCGGCAGAATCCTGATCTCTTCGTTGTACGCGGGGATCACCACGCTCACCACCGGATCGCCCACGATTTCTTCCGTCACCCACCGTCGATACGCGCGGTAGGCATTGGATTCGTCAGTCATGCGACCACGCTCCTGGAGGTGTCGGTGGCAACGCGAGTGCGCCGCCAATACTGGGCCGTCACGATAGCAATCAACAGCAATGCCATGGCGCCGGCTTGGGCGAAGATGAGCGAGGTGATGTCGGTGTTCCAGATCAGCAGGGCGATGACCTGCACGACGGCCCCGCCGACGACGATCCATGACTCTCGCACGTGACCCTGCGAGAGACGGTGCGTCGCGATGAGATTCGCGACGACAAACATGGTGGTGACAGCCGCGTAGGCCGCAAGCGGCTCCGAAACATTGGCGTAGTCCGGCCCAATCACGATGCCCATGACCGGACCCCCGACGAAGTACGCGCCCACCGTCGCGGCCACTCCGATCGATGCCACCGTAATGATGCCGCCCGTGAGCAGTGACCCAGTATCACCCTGCGTCGCTTGGCGGCGAGCTGCCAGAGGAAAGATCACCGTGGCGACGGACCACGAGAGGAAGTAGACGGCCCGGCCAGCGAGAGCAACCGCTGAATAGATTCCCGCATCAAAGTCGCTCAAGACCGCCTTCGCCACCAGGACGTCGCTGTTGTTGATGATGATCTGACCGACGAGAAGCACCACGACCAGAGCCGCGTAGGAACGGACATCGTGAAAGTCGATGCCCTCAATCGACGCGGGCGTCTTCGCGCCGCGCGTTCGCGTCAACAACCCCACCGCCAGCCACGCCGCGACGAACGACACACTGAGCCCGATCGTCGCGCCGATGACTCCGCCACCGGCGAGGACCAGGCCATACCCGAGGACCAGGCGCACCGTCATCTCAATCAAGTACGTCATACCGACGCGACGAAACTGCAGGCGGCCCTGGAGCGCGCCACGACCGACGGCTTGCACGATGTAGAACGGCATGCCCGCGCCAAGAATCACAAAGAGCCATGCCGACTCTGTGTTGAACAAAGCGCTCCAGAGAGCAGAAGGCGCTGCGAACAGGAGTCCGACCACGAGTCCAGCCACGAGCGCGACGCGGCGAATGCGACTGATGAGCACGCGCGCCAATTCAGGCTTGCCTGCCGCATCGAGCACTCCCACGCTGCGCACCGTCACGAGCTGCACGAGAACCGCGACCGCCATCACCGACAACATGAGCGTGACCATGAGGTTCGCGTCAGCGAATTGCCCCGGCGTGAACCACCGCGCGAGCAGCAGATTGAGAACGTAATTGCCTGCGTTCGCGATCAACATCGCGACACCGAGGAACGCGCCGCCACTGATCGCGGCGCGCGTCTCGCGGCTCACAGCAGACGTCATCGGCGGGATTCGCGCTGCGCGAGAATTCGCTCAAGGTGGGTCACGTGCCAGTGCACGACTTCGGCCATGGGGATTCCTGCGGCGGCGGCGAAGTTGGTACGGCCTAAGAGCTCGCGGTGTTGGGGGTTATCGAGAACCTCGGCCAACGCATCCGCCAGGCTCTCGGAATCGCCGGGCTCGAAGTACACGCCGCGAAAGCCCTCCTCTTCAATGATGTCGACGAGGTCGCCGATGCGGGGCAACACTGCTGCGCGACCGTACTCGCCCGCTTGATGGAGCACGCCAGAGCTGCCCGTCGTTGAGGTGTACGGAAATGCCACGACCGCCGACGAGAGAAATAGTTCGGGGATCTCGTCTTCGGCCACGTAGCCCGTGAACTGCAGGCCGGGCACGTCTGCGTTCGCGGCCTGGACCCCCGCCATGTAACCCGGCGAGTTGGGGCTATCACCTCCAGCGAGCACCAGTCGGAGGTTGTCATAGCCACGCTCCAGCAAGATCTCGTACGCGCCGATCAGCATGTCGACGGTCTTGTACGTGCCCCACTTACCAAAGGCCATGATCGTGCGAGGCCCATCGGGAATTCCGAAGTCGGGCATCGACACATCGGTGAAACTCCCGTGCGGCGCCAAGATCGCGTTCGTCGCTCGGTAGCTCGTGCGCAAGAAGTCGACGTAGCGCGGAATGGTGACGGTCACGATGTCGGCTCGCAGAATCGCACGTGTCAGAACCCGCCCTGCCGTCGTCATGATGCGCGCCATCACCCGCGACGACGCGAATCCAGCGTCTTGCATATCGACGTTGTCGGCGAGGTTGTGCAAGATTACGAGGGTCGGAACCCGGCGCAGACGCAACACCACGGGCAACAGTAGCCCCAGGGCACCCGGAATCCGCTTCTCTCCGAATGTAGCGAACTGCAGGTTCAGGATCACGGCGTCGGGCCGGCTGCGACGAATTGCCCGCGCCAGGCGCCCGAGGTTGGCGACGCTGTTGAACTTCCAGCTGACGATCGGCGTCACGTTGTCGAGAACGGTCGGCGGCCCTTCCGGCGTCTCGTCGGCGTACAGCACGACCTCGCTGACCTCCGGCTGGACGGAGAGGTGGCGGGCGAGATGGTATCCAAACTCGTTGAGACTGTTTCGGCCAGGAGGAAAGGCCGTGACCACACCGATGCGTCGCGTCACGGGTGCGTGCTGCTGGCTCCCCCGCTCGGCGGAATGGGCAGCAGTGTGTGGAGCCGGTGAGTCGTCGCGATATGCCATTGTCTTCGCCCACAGTGGAGCGCCCCCGCTCGAATATTCCTCTGGGTCAACAAGCCGTGTCAACAGCAGACGGTGCCCCCAATGGTGGGGCAGTGGGCCGGGCGTCGATGCGCGAGGATGGGGTTGAGGTCAATCTGGACTCTATCGACCAGCGAGCTCCGGCCGCTCTGGAGGTGAATGTTCGTGCCCGTCGACATGTCGGATGCTCGCCCGCTCGCCTCGGGCCAAGAACAGCGTCTCAGCGCTGACACCGTGCGGCTCATTCTGTTCATCTCGCTCAGTATCGCCTCGTTCTTCGGGCTCGCTCAGCTGGTCGTTGCGCTCGTCCCCGCGTTTTCTTCCACGCCGGGGTGGACATTCGAATGGCTGAGCCCAGTGCTTACGGCGTGCGCGGCCATCGCCGTGATCGTGCGCGTCATCGTGTATCGAGCTCACCGCGTAGCGTGGTCTCTCCTCAGCATGGCTCTTGTGTTGATGACCATCTCGACGCTCCTGCCTCCCGCCACCTCCGACGCCGTCAGCCCGCTGTCCACCACGATCGCCATCGCGGTGTTCGGATGTTTTGTCGTGACGGCACTCCTCGCCGTCATCATGCTGTCTCGCTCGTCATCAACCCAGCGGCGCATTACGGCTCTGCTCGACTCGGTGGTCGCAGCATTCGGCGCCGTGATGATCGCGTCTCTTTTCCTGCTCGACGCGAGCCCGATGGGGCTGGGCGCGGCACCCGATGCGGACAACGGTGTCACCGCACTTCTCGCTCTCGCGGGACCCGCCATCGTCACTGCTGTTCTCGTGGGAGCGGCGACGTCGTTCGGCCGACGCCCTACGATCACCTGGTGGCTGCTCTTCGCCGGGTTCGCCACGGTGACCGCAGCCAGCGCATTCGTCGCCTCGGACACGTCACCCTCGTCGACGGCAGCCATCGCGATCGGGCAGGCGCTCTGGCCCACGGCTGCTCTCCTCATGGCGTGGGCCGCGTGGTCACGTTCTGCACCCCCGCCGCGTGGGCCCCGAAGCGAGCTAGCACTCGCTCTTGCACCCGTCGTGTTCGTGATCGCCTCTGTCACTGTGATCGTTCTCGACGAGATTCTGTCGATCTCGCAAGTGACGGTTTTTCTCGCGCTCGCGACGCTCGCCTGCGGCGTGCTGCGACTCATTTGGGCCGTGACCGACTCGACGCGCCTCCATCGCCACGATGCAGCACTGAACGCGCAGCTAGCGCGGGCGCGCGACGATGCGCTCGATACGGCGTCCGCCAAGGCGAACTTTCTCTCGACCATGAGTCACGAGATTCGTACGCCCATGACCGCGATCGTCGGAATGACCGAACTGCTGCTGGATACGCCGATGAGCTCGGCGCAACGCGAGCTTCTCGAGGTGGTGCGGCGAGGTGGCGATCAGCTGATTGATCTCGTCACGCGCGTGCTCGACTTCTCCAAGCTCGAGGAGGGCACTGTCGAGCTTGAGAATCGTGACTTCGACATTGTCGACTGCGTCGACGATGCCGCATCGCTCATCAATCGCAGCGCGGAAGCGAAGGGCCTCCGTCTCTATGTCGACCGCCGTGGGGTGACGGTGCGGCGCGTGACGGGCGATGAAGCTCGAGTACGACAGGTACTCATCAACCTCGTGAGCAACGCGGTGAAGTTCACCGCCCAGGGGCGGGTTGCCATCGTCGTGACGACACACAGCGGAGTCGACCCCCGCTCAGAGGGCCTATTGCGGATCGACGTTGTCGATACCGGAATCGGCATTCGCACCGAAGACCTGCATCGACTCTTCGAATCCTTCCGTCAACTCAGCTCGTCCACGAACCGTCTCTACGGCGGCACCGGGTTAGGTCTTTCTATTAGCCGATCGTTGGCCACGCTGATGGGAGGCCGTATCGATGTCGTGAGCACTCCGGAGTCGGGCTCGATGTTCAGTCTGGTGCTTCCGCTCATGGCCGCTTCCGCAGTGCCCGACCCGGCGGTCGAGTCGTTCGACGTGCGAGGCGTGCACGTTCTGATGGTCGATCGAGAGGGCGACATCGCCGCCATCAGATCGGCCGAACTCACCGCTGCGGGCGCAGTCTGCACTCCTGCGCAATCTCTGGGCGAGGCGACGACGATCATCACCCACAGGCCCGACGTGATCGTCGTTGATCACGAGTTCGCGGGTGACGCTGACGTGGTTGCGGCGCTTCGCGCGCTGAATGCCGACCGGCGAGTGCCCGTCGTGGGTATCGTGCCCATCTCTCACCTCGCCCGCATCAGCGGTGACGGCACCTATGACGGTGTCATCGCGCGTCCGGTACTGGATGGTGCACTCGTGCGCGCCGTCGCGCAGGCGCTCTCGCCCACCGCCTTGTCTCCCGACGAAACCGACGCACCCCCCACTCCTGGGTCAGCACCGCACGACACCCAGACGGTCTTGATCGTGGATGACAATCCCACGAACCTCCGCACTGCCCGCCACACTCTGACGAAGGCGGGGCACACCGTTGAGACCCGGGAGAGCGGGAAGGGTGCGATCTCAGCGATTCACCGAGGCGCCTTCGACGTGGTTCTGATGGACATCAACATGCCGGTGATGGACGGGTTTGAAGCCACTCGCGCGATTCGCGCGTTGGGGGAGACGATCACGCAACCACGCATCATCGCGTTGAGCGCCAACGTCTCGGAGGACGATCGTCGCAAGGGAATGGAGTCGGGAATGGATGGCGTTCTCGCGAAACCGATCAAGGCTGGCGACCTGGTGGCCGCTATCACCAGTGCTGACGGGGCGGCCACCGAGCCGGTTAAGGTCGCACTGGAGGCTGCACAGCTCGACGTACTTCTCGACATGGATCCGGAGCTGCAGGAAGCCCTCGTCGCAGAATTCCGGAGCGGCTCTGCGGCTGACATCGGCGCTCTCACGAATGGAGTGTCAGATCTCGAGTTGGTCGCGCGTCATGCACATCGCATCGCCGGAAGCGCGGCATCGATTGGCGCCGACGCACTAATGGTGCTCGGTCGCGGCATCGAGACGCGCGCGCGCCAGGGGCGAACCCCCACGAACTCCGAGCTCGCACAACTTCAAAGCGCCCTCACCCAGGCGCTTGCGGCACTGGAGAGGGCGCTCAGAAACCCTGGCGCCGGGTCGGCTAGGTAAGGTCGACGACCGTCGCGCCTGCGGCGTTCTTCATAACTGACTCGACGGCGCTCTTTGCCGACGACTTGGCCACGTAGTTCTCGCTGACGGCGAGCGTTTGGCCGTTAGCCGACACGATGCGCCAGAAGTAGGGTTGCTTCTCGCTCTTGCCCTTGACGATCTCGAACTTCATTGGTCTCTCCTGTCTGTGGACGACTTCGGGCGCCGCCTCTCTCGAGATGCTAGGGGCGCGACTCCCGTGGCACCAGATGCAGAGCGAGCGAATTCAGGACGAATTCAGACAGGGAAATCAGGCCGGATGCCCCACCCGGTGTACTGCTCGAGGCGCGCCAGCAGCGTCAAGGCCTGCAATCGGGCGTGGTCGTCGCTGATCGAGGAGTAGACGTCAATCGCGAGGGGCGGCGGCTCGCCAAACTTCGGGATCTCGATTTCGACCCAGGCGCCGCGCTGATATCCGTCACGATCGAGGGGAACGTAGGGGCGCATGGTTCGTTGCCGTTCGACGGGTCGGTCGACCGCGAGGGCAACGATGGCGAGCGCATCCAGCTTCGTCACGGCGCTCATGACCACGATGGTGGCGCAATACTCGGCGGGCGGCGCGGGGCGGCGCAGGAGTTGCCGCAGTGGTTCGAGCATGCCCCCACGGTATGGCGGGATGCTGAGTGCGCGCCGATGCAGGAATTCAGCGTCCGTATTCATACGTTTGCATAGATATAATCGACCGAACCCACGAAGGAGCATCCGGCTATGACCGCCACGACCCAGGGCCTGCACCACGTCACCGCGATCGCGGGTGACCCGCAGAAGAACATCGACTTCTACATCACCGGGCTCGGCTTGCGCCTGGTGAAGAAGACCGTCAACTTTGACGACCCTGGCACCTACCACCTCTACTACGGCGACGAAGCGGGCCGCCCGGGAACGCTCATGACCTTCTTCCCGTGGCGCGGCATCCAGCCCGGCCGGGTTGGTGCCGGGCAATCGACCTCGACGGCATTCTCGGTGCCCGCCGGCTCGCTCGGCTGGTGGGTCGACCATTTCGCGGCGGTAGACGCGGAGGCGCGTATCACCTCGACCTCGTCGACCGAAGAGCGGCTGCTCGTGCGCGACCCCGACGGCCTGCAGATTGAACTCGTCGCGACCAACGCGAGCGACCCGCGAGACCCGTGGGACTCGGCGAGCGTTCCCGCTGAGTACGCCATCCGCGGTCAGCACTCAAGCGTGCTCACGGTGCGCGACTCGGAGCGCACCATCGCCCTCATGGTGAATGATCTCGGGATGCGCGTGGTCGAGCAGGAGGGCAATCGCACGCGCCTCGCTGCGGGCGACGGGATGCCCGGTGCCCTCGTCGACGTGCACGCTTCGAGCCTCGCCCCCGCGGGTCTGCAGGCCGGCGGCACCGTGCACCACATCGCGTTTCGGGTGCCCGAGCAGGCAACGCAGCAGCTGTGGCGCGACGAGCTCGCCTCGCGCGGGCACCAGGTCACCCAAATTCTCGACCGTCAGTACTTCACGAGCATCTACTTCCGCGAGCCCGGCGGCGTGCTGTTCGAAATCGCAACCGACACTCCCGGTTTCGACATTGACGAGCCGCTGCTCGAACTGGGCCGCGCGCTCAAGCTGCCGCCGTGGCTTGAGCCTTCGCGCGAGCAGATCGAGCACGCGGTGATTCCGATTCGCGTGCCGGAAGAGAACAACCCGGAGGTGGCCGCGTGAGCGACGCACCCGCACTGCCCGAGGTCGATCTCGACGCCTGGCCGCACCTCTTCACGCCGGGCGAGCCTGGTGCGCCTGTGCTGCTCACCTTGCACGGTACGGGCGGCGACGAGCGTGAGATTAGGGCGCTCGCAGCGCACCTCGACCCGCGCGCGGGCGTGCTGTCGCCGCGCGGTCGGGTGAGCGAGAGTGGAGCCAACCGCTGGTTCCGGCGCCTACGCGAAGGGGTGTTCGACGTCGACGACGTCATCGCGCGGGCGGGCGAGCTGGCCGCCTTTGTCAGGGCGGCGCGTGCCCGGTACGACCTCGCGGATGCCCCGCTCATCGCTATCGGCTTCAGCAACGGAGCCAACATCGCGCTTGCCACGGCGCTCCTGCACCCGACCGTGGTGCCCCGCGTCGTGGCGTTCTCGGGCATGTACCCCTTCGGCGAGCGCGAGCCGCTCGGCGATGTGTCGGGTGTCGAGGTGCTGCTGCTCAACGGGCTCGGGGATGCCATGGCTCCCAGCGCGAGCGTCGACGTGCTCGAGCGCCTGGCGACGGCGGGCGGAGCATCCGTCACGCGTCATACCCGCCCCGGCGGCCACGGTATCGACGGGGCAGAAATACAGGCCGCGAAGGAGTGGGTGGCCCGCTGACACGCGGCGGGTGGTGTGAAAGTCTTGCACCGCCCGCCCGATCACGAGGGAGCCCTCATGACCCAAGAACTGACTGTTCCGCCGACAGCAGCGCTCGCCGACGCCTGTGTGCGACTCAGCCTCCCCGTGCGCTTCGGCCCGGCCACATTGCGACCGATCGCGCCCCATGGCCCCCTCGCCGGTCCGGCGATGCCCGTCACTCACGCCGGAAGCGTCGACGTGTTTCTCGAGGCGATCGACGACGCCCCTCCCGGCGCTGTGCTGGTGGTCGACAACGGTGGGCGCGACGATGAAGCGTGCGTCGGCGACCTCGTCGCGCTCGAGGCGCGGGAGGCGGGGCTCGTCGGCATCGTCGTGTGGGGGCGGCACCGTGACACGACACAGATCGTTGAGATGGGCATCCCGCTCCACAGTCGCGGGGCCCTGCCGCCCGGGCCGCGGCGCGTTCCCCCGGCCGGTCGCTCCATGCGCACGGCGTGGCTTGACGGCGTTGAGGTCACGGCCGACGACATGATCGCCGCCGACGACGACGGCGTGCTCGTGATCGCGGCGGCCGAGTGGGCACGCGTGGTTGCCGCTGCACGCGAGATTCAGGCCGTCGAACTAGCCCAGGCCGAGCGGATGCGCGGAGGCGAGAGCTTGCGCGCCCAACTCGACTTCGCCACCTATCGCGCGCGCCAAGCGACGGAACCCGACCTCAACCTACGCCGCTACCTCGCCGAACGCGGAGGAGCCATCGAGGTCTAGAGGGCCCGGTGCGGGATGCTCAGCTCGGCAGGTTCGCTTCGATGACTGCCACAATCTCGGGTGCGTCAGGCTGCACGTTCGGGCGGAAGCGGTGTACCTCGCCGGTGGGCAGCACAACGAACTTCTCGAAGTTCCACGTGATCGGGCCCGCCATACC
>JAYUKK010000202.1:0-10726 GCA_043764515.1 Microbacterium sp. | reverse complement strand
CCAAAACACGAACCCGTTCTCACCAGGCAGATACGGCAGCGCCAAGGCCTCCGCATTCTCCTGCCAGATCGCTTCGGAACTGGCCGCGTTCTCGGCTGACCACGGTTCTTGGCTCGGAGTCGGCAGCTCTGGCTGGCACGTCTGGTCGAGAGCCGGGTCTTCCTCGCCATCCACGATCTCAAGGACCGGCGGTGCGAAAGGAGGAGCGGGCGTACCCCCGCCGTTCGTCACCGAACCGCCCGCGGTCAGCGCCGCCCCGGTGGCACCGAGAACGATCACGGCGCTCGTCATCAGGGCGAGCGGGATATAGCGGTACCCCGGCATCAAGCCCTTCTGCCGAGCGGGGGATCCGACCGGACCAGCGGTCATTGCACGGCCTCAGTGGTCTCGGTCTGGCTCGAGCGACGACGTCGATCGCGCAGGGAGGCAATCGAGGCGGTAACCGCGTCAAGCCACCGTGGAGTCCAGTTCTTCAAGCTCATTGCCGGGCTTTCGATGAGGTGCCAACTCGCGAATGCCAGCACGTGCACGATCACGACGACGATCGCATGGTAGGCAAACCAGCCCCAGTTGTGCACGCCGAAATAGGCGACAAACTGCTGCACGGGCCACGCGAAGATGTAGATCCCGTAGGAGAAGTCGCCAAACCGCTCCCAGTTCCGCAGAAACCGAATCCGAATGGCGAACCACATCAGGAAGTAGAAGAAGAAGTACTGACCGATGGCGAGCCAGCCGCCAAACCCGTAGGTCAGCGCGGCCACCACCAGGGCCAGAACTCCGAGCTTGTCGTCAATCGGAATCCGATCTCCGAACAGCGCAAAGAGAATGCCGAAACAGAACGGCGCGAGGAGCAGAAGAACGCGGAAGTCTGCAAAGAGATCGCCAGCCATGCCGATGTTTCCCGCACGCGTCCACTGCAAAACGGCCAGGCCGATGATGCCGATCGCGAATGCGCCGGCGACGGCCTTGTATCGCAGGGCACCGACCAAGCCGAGGATGCCCACAATGATGTAGGCGCCGAACTCGTAAGCAAGGGTCCACGCCGATCCGTTCCAGATTCCACTGCTGTAGGGGATTCCGGGACCCAGTCCTGCGATCGACGGCTGGCCGAGGATGAGGAACATGTTCTGCGAGATGTAGGTAAACGGTGAATCGTTGTTCGTGGTGAAGAAGCCGTCGAGGCTGCCGTTCACGCGCCAGTAGGCGAGCGGCGCGAGGGCGAACGCGGTGACGATGAATGCCGTCCAGAATGCGGGCATGATGCGCAGCACACGTCGCCAAAAAAACCGAGCGGTCGAAGCTCGACTGAGGCGGCTCGTCGTGATCAAGTAACCAGACAGGAAGAAGAAGCCGCCAACTGCGACCCCACCGAACGACTGTTCGTCACTCCACTGGGTTCCCAGATCGCGCCCACCATAAAACCCCGCGAGGGGGCCGGCGTGCGAGAAAATCACCATGAATGCGAGGAACCAGCGGAGAAAGCCGATGCTGTTCGATCGAGGATCGAAGCTTTCGGCGAGACTTCTCGTGGTCATGGTGTGTCCGGGCTCCTCATCGCTCGTCTTCGAGCCAGGTTGGGTCGCAGTCTCTTGACGATACCCCGAGCGAGGGCGTACGGGCCCAGCAGGATGCGGCTCAGCCGCGGGTGATTGCGCCGGAGACGGTAGCCAATGACGTGCCGCCAACGACCCGATGTCAACAGCCGACCAGCGGCTACGAGGTCATGAACGTCGTGACGCGCGTCAATCGCGTAGCCCTGGATAGGAGCCATGATCTGGTCAAACTTGTACTCAAGGAAGGTATGGCTGATCGCGATGTACTCGGGGTTCGCCACGGTCCTCGTGTGAAACCCGTCTTGCGCCGCGCCATAGGCGATGACCCGCTCTTGCACATGGGCGAGGCTGCCATCACGGTGTTCTGACTCGGGCAGGTAGTCGTCATAGTCGAGCGTCGTGGCAAAGCGTCGCATCGCTGCCGGGCGGGCGATCCACATCGCGCCCATGGGGGCCAACGGGCTGCGGTCATCGAGGGGAACGTGAACCCCGGCGGCCTCCAGTAGCGTGCTCGCTGGCTCCTTGTTTCCGAACCACGCGCCGCCCATGGTGGGGTAGCCGATGTGCAACGTCGGAGCGAAGACGACTCCGAGGCCTTTCTCCTTTTGGAACAGGCCCAGCACATTGGCCGCGTAGCCGGGAGACGCAAGAAGGTTCTCTAGCTGTTGACGCTTGAATAGCTCACCGGCTGCAGCGCCTTGCTGCACGGTCTTCTTTGAGTGGATCTTGACGATGAGGTCATAGTCCGTGCTCGTGATGATGTCGTGGCAGGCCACGAAGAAGGCGCTGAGATCGCGTCCGCGGTTTGAGGGCAGCACTCGAACCTCGCTCTGCCGCGCCTTGGTCGCCGGCCGATCGGCGATGATGCGGGCAATCTCGGCCGCTTTGTCGTCGTCGGTGGTCGTGATCACCAGGTCGTAGGGCTGCGGCAGCATGTCTAGCCGGTCGAGCAGTTCGAGCGCGAGGTCGACGTAATAGATGTGGACGACCGCCGCGATGCGCAGTGGTTGACTCGGGTCGAAAGAGACGTCGACATGCGGCAGAACTTCGAGCATTGACGCATTGGTATTGAGAACCTTGGGCGCGGCAGCGCGGACGACGTTTTCCCAGATGAGCGCGAGGGGGTAACCGCGCTCCGCAGCGTCGTCGGTAATCCACCTCCCGATAATCGCGTGTCGGTCGAGGTACAGCGGGTCGTGAAAGAACGGCCGACGCTTGAGCACTGGGCATCCGTCGCGCAGCAATTGGAGCGCGCTCTCAAAGGCAGCGTGGGTGGTTCCCGGGTAGTTCTCTTCGGGAAAGGCGGCCGCCCATTGATATCCGAGGTCAGCGAAGTGGCCGGTAAACCGAGACTCGTGATTGAGGATCGACGTTCGATACGACGTGATGGGGGGCATGGTTGCCCAGTACTCCCGCCAATCGTCACTGAGAAACAGCGACGAGCGCACGGCGATCCAGTGCGATTGCAAGTGCGCTCGCATCACCCCTTCGCCCGTGATGGGGTGAGGGTTTTCGGCGCCGTGAACGGTCATGCCCCAGAAGTCGACGGCGGTGGCGTTCATGCGGTCAAAGACGTCGTCGAAAGTCCCGATCGGACCGAACCAGGTGTAGTTCATGAGCAACAACTCGTCGAATTCGCCCATGCGGTCGGAGAGCACGCTCAGCGCATCGGCGTAGCCGCCAACATCCATCCCGACGTTCTCCCGCTGATGCACCTCGTCGGCGACAGCCAATAGCTTCGAAAGGTTCGCGTCGTCGAGGCGTCCGTTGACGACGACAAATATGTAGTCAGCGTGGCTGCGAAGTCGTTCGAGCTTGTGCGGAATGTAGTCATCGACGATTCCGTCGCGGTCATAGACGAGGTAGATGATCGCTCGCCGTGGGCTTGACGCCAGAGCCGCTGGCGGGGAAGTCTGCACGAGTGTTTGGTCCTCTCAGGCCGGCCCTTGCGACGGGTGGCCGACGACGGCCGAACCCCTTCGCACCGGTACTCTGAGTCTAGAGCAGGACAGAACGAGCGTTGCTCGACTGGCGATCGACACGAAACTTATCGGCACGAAAAGCAGGAGGAGCGGCAATGCCCACGACTATCGCGGTCACCGGTGCCGCCGGGTACGTCGGCAGGCACGTCGTTTCGGCGTTGCTTGACGAGGGCGTTCGCGTCGTCGCCCTCGCCCGCCCTAGCCAACGCCGAGAGCACGTTCTGGATGCTCGCGCCGAGCTCGTGACGGCTGACGTTCTCGATCCCGACTTCTCTCTCACCTCGGCCGTGGGCGGCTCGGTCGACGCGGTTATCCATCTCGCCTGGCAAGACGGGTTCGCGCACAACGCGCCCTCGCACGTCGAGAACCTCTCGGCCCACTTCCGGTTTCTCGAGGGTGTCGTCGACGCCGGAGTTTCGCGACTCATCGTGCTCGGCTCGATGCACGAGGTGGGTTACTGGGAAGGCGCCATCGACGCCGACACCCCCACCAACCCTTTGAGCCTCTACGGGATCGCGAAAGATGCCTTGCGCCGCGCCGCGCTGTTGTCGCTCGCCAGCCGCATCGAGCTCGCGTGGGTGCGCTCGTACTACATCGTTGGTGACGACCGCTTCAATCAGTCGGTCTTCACCAAGCTGCTGCACGCCGTGGATGAGGGCCGCACGACGTTCCCGTTTACGAGCGGTGCGAACCGCTACGACTTCATCGACGTTGATGACCTGGGTCGCCAGATCACCGCTGTCGCGCTCGCCACGGGCGAGACGGGGGTCATCAACTGCTGTACCGGTGAGGCAGTCTCGTTGCGCGACCGCGTTGAGCGCTTCATCACCGACAACCACTTGCCGATCGAGCTGGAGTACGGGGCTTTCCCCGATCGCCCATACGACTCGCCCGCAGTATGGGGAGACGCCGCGCGAATCCGCTCGATCATGGATGCGCGCGGTCGGTAATCGACGAGGTGGTCGTCGCGGGGAATGACGGCGACGAGTACCCCGCGTGGCATCGGCCCCGCATCGACCAGATTCTTGCTCTCGAGTTCTCGCAGCGTCTGATCCTCGGCTCTGGGGCGGTGACCTGCCTCACGGAACGAACCCAACCCGCCGCTGAGGCGCGTCTACACTGATGCTTGCTGGCGAGCATCCGCCGCCCTTCGCATCCCCTCTGGAGACTGTTGCCGTGACCACCACTGCCCGTCCGCGTCTGCGTGATCGTTGGCATTCGTGGGTTGAGCCGCGGGCAACGGGCCTTCCGAACTGGCGTGTCGTCACGTGGTTTCCGGCGTTCGTTACCGTCGGGGCGGCGCTCCTGATCGCCTTGCGCATCAGCGGCACCTCGGCGGGAGCGTGGTGGCAGAACTTTGGCACCGGCATTGATCCGCGCGTGATTCTCGGCGGCCCCCGGCCCATTCGTCAGGATGAGTGGCTCACGGCGCAAGGCTGGATCACCTCTCAGATTCAGCAAGGCTTCCCGGTCATCAACGGCGTCTTCCCGGGGGGCATGGATGCCACGGTGCTCATGGAGCTGCCCAACAGTGACTGGTCGACCGCGTTTCGACCGCACCTCTGGGGCTTCTTCCTCTTCGGGCTCGACGGGGGAACGGCATGGCTTTGGTGGATTCCTGCCATTGCCTTGGTGAGCGGCGCCTACCTTCTCGTGGTCACTCTCGTGCCGCGCCGCCCGATCACGGCGGCGGTGGTCGCGTGTGCGGTGTGGATGTCGCCGATGTTCCAGTGGTGGTACGGCCCCAACCAGTTGTGGCCCACCGCGTGGAGCCTGCTCGCGATGGCCGGCATTCTGTGGATCGTGCGCGACGACCGGCTCTGGGTGCGGGTGACCTGGTCGGCCGTGCTCGCGTGGCTCGCCGTCACGGCCGTGATCGGTCTGTACGTGCCCTTCCTCGTGCCCCCGCTGCTCGTCTTTCTCTTCTTCGCGATTGGCGTTGTGCTCAACGAGCGCCCGTTCTCGGCAGAGTCGGCCCGGCGAGTGCTGCGACGCGTGGCGCCGCTGGTCGCCGCGGGAGTCGTGGCGGGTGGTGTCATCGTCGTGTGGGTGCTCACGCGCTCGGCCACGATCGAGGCGGTCACGTCAACGGTCTACCCGGGCGAGCGTTCTGATCCGACGGGTCGTTTGCTGGCCGAAGATCCTTACCTGACGGGGATCGGGGGAGCCCCGTGGGGTCAGACCTTCCAAACCTCGGCGGGCTCGATTCTCGGCCCCAACCCTTCAGAGTCGGCGGCCGCCATTCTGTTGGCCATCTTCGTGATTCCGGGCATGATCTGGATGCTCGTCCGCAGCCGTCAGCGCACCGGGCGCCTCGACTTCGTGCTCGTGGGTGCGCTCGTGGCGGTGTTGGTGATGCTCGCCTACCTGCTCGTTCCTGGGTGGGATTCTCTCGCGCGGCTGTTGCTGCTCGACCGTGTGCCCGTGGGTCGGTTGCGCATGGTGTTCGTGACGCTCATGCCGCTGTTCTTTGCGCTCATCGCTCGCGAGGTCGACGCTCATGCTGATCGTCGCCGCTGGATTCCGGCCGCCATCAGCCTGGTGCTGACCGCGACGCTCATTGCCATTCCGCTGACGGCCATCGTGAATCTCGATCCCGACGTTCTGGCGATGTCGGTGCTGTGGCCGATCGCCACGATCGCCATCATGGCGAGCGTCGGGCTGATCTACTTCTCGCGCACCATTCCGCTCGCGGCCGTGAGCTTGCTCGTGGCGTCGATGGCGATCGGCGCTGCGGTCAACCCGCTCTACATCGGGTCATTTGACCTGCGCGAGACCGACGCCGGCGCGGCCATGATCGCGGTGGATGCCGACGAACCGGGTGAGTGGGTCGGAGTCGGCTCCCAGGCGGTGGCGGCCCTCGTGGTGGCCACGGGTGTCAGCGGCTACAACGGATTTCAGACCTACCCCGCCGACGAAATGTGGCAGCAGATCGATCCGGATGGCGGAGACGAAGAGGTGTGGAACCGCCTGGCGCACGTGCGCTGGACGTGGGGAGAGGGTGAGCCACTCTTCGAAGCCCCACAGCGCGACATGATCGTGGGCGGCTTCGACGCCTGCTCCGACTTTGCGCAAGAGCAGATTGAGTATGTGGTGAGTGACGAGGTGCCGTTGTCGGCCTCGTGCTTGCGACCGTTGGCTGACCTGCAGCAGGGCGCATCGAGCATCCAGCTCTACGAGGTCGTGCCCGCGGGGCGAGAGTGAGTCACCGATGACCGATGCGCGGGTCGCTGAGCCGTTTCACATTTTGTTGCCGTTTTGGGGCCGATTCGACCACTTTCGGATCGCCGTCGAGAGTGTGCTGGCCCAGACCGACCCGAACTGGCGGTTGACGGTCGTCGACGATGTGTACCCCGACCTCGCGCCGGGCGAGTGGCTGCAGGCGCTGGGCGACGACCGCATCGACTACGTGCGCAATGCCGTCAATCTGGGCGTGAGCAAGAACTATCTCGCGTGCGTTGACCGCATGCAGGGCGAATACTCGATGCTTCTCGGGTGCGACGACGAACTCGAGCCGGGGTTTCTCGAGCGCGTGCGCTTCCTCATTGCCCAGCACCCCGGCGTTGCGATTGTGCAGCCGGGCGCGGTGGTCATCGACGCCGACGGTCGAGTGGTTCGTCCGCTGGTTGATCGCATGAAAGATCTGCTCCGACCCCGCACCACGGGCCCTCTCGAGCTCACGGGCGAGCGCCTCGCCCACAGCCTGCTGCGCGGAAACTGGACATACTTTCCGTCTCTGGTCTGGCGCGTCGACCTCTTGCGAAAGTTCGGATTCGACCCCGAGCTCAACGTCGTGCAAGACCTCATCATGCTGCTCGACATCACAGCCGATGGCGGTGTCATGGTTCTTGATGATGAGGTGCAGTTTCGGTATCGCCGACACGGCAGCAGCGTCTCGTCGTCGACTGCTGTTGATGGTTCGCGTTTTCGGCAAGAGCGCACCCTGTTCGATGCTCAGCGCGAACGGTTCACCGCGATGGGCTGGCGCCGGGCAGCCTCAGCGGCACGATGGCACTGGTTCTCGCGCTTCAACGCTCTCACGCGCGTGCCCACGGCCATTGCGCAGCGCAATGGGGCGGGAGTGAAAGCACTCTTGGCACACGCACTCGGGCGCCGAATCGCGGTGGAATCGGTCTAGCCGCGGCGGCCGAGCCGCCCGCGCGCCATCACCAGGTGTCGAGTGACGCCGGCGGGATGCGCGTGGCTCGGCGAGGGTCGACCAGCGTCTTCTGAAACACCGCTTCGGTCTGCTCGGCGGTCTTCCGCCACGAATACTGGGTGGCCTGCGCGTAGCCGCGCTCGCTCAACTGGGCCATCCACGCCGCATCGGTCGTGGCGCGCAGCATTGTCGCCGCGATCGAGTCGAGATCGAGGGGGTCGAAGTAGCCCGCCGCATCGCCATTGATCTCGTGGTACACCGGGATGTCCGAGAGCAGCACGGGCAAACCGACGAGCATGGCGTCGAGCGAGGGCAGCCCGAAGCCGTCGCAGAAGTTGGCGACCACGAGCGCGGTGGCGTGGGCATACAGCCAGTCGAGTTCATCATTCGACACCCACCCGCGAAGGTCGACGTGATCGTGGAGGGCGAGCTCGTCGACGATGGGGCGCAAGGGGTCGTCTCCGCGGCTTCCGGTCACCACCAATCGAGGGCGTTGGTCGACGGGGATGCGCTCGATCGCCCGCACAATGCCGGCCATGTTCTTGTGCGGCAGGCGGTTGCCGACGACGAGCAGCAGGTCACGTTCGCGCTGGCTCTCTCGCTCAACAGACTCGCGCGGGGTGCCGGCCAAGTAGACAACGGGGGTGCGCTCGCGCGGAAACCGCAGGTAGGTTTCAACGTCTTCGGCCGACGCGATCGAATCAGTGATGATGGCGCTGGCGTTCCCGGCTGCTCGGCGCTCCATCCACTGCACGGGCTTGGTGTACAGGGGCGTCGCCATGTGTTCGGGTGCGCGAAAGTAGAGCATGTCGTGCATCGTGTAGACCGCGGGCACGCGCGATCGCCACGGGCCGAGTGTGGCGGGGTTGTGAATGAGGTCGGCCTTTACCCGGCGGGCTGCGCGGCCGACGAGAAACAATTCACCGAACGCCCACGCGAATCGGTTCTCGCCTGAGATACCTGAGTCGATGACCTTTCCCGGAAACCACGAGTGATCTCGTGCCATGAACTCGGTGCTCGCGTAGCCGATGTATTCGTGCCCCGTGCCCATCGCGGCGAATTCTTCGTAGAGTGCGCGCGTGTAGGTCTCCATGCCCCCCTTCGTGCCCGTGAAGGAGAGCAGGTTGACGAGAATTCGTGCCACGACGTCGCGCTACTTCTTGAGGTCGATCGAAAGGATGCCGATGAACATTCCCGACATGATCGTCTGGGCGCCCAAAATCATCATGAGCGCCGCGGGAACAGCGAGTCTCATGGTCTCCGTTGCGTCGAGCGCGCCGAAGCCGCCCGTGGCCCAGATCACGACCTGTGCGATCGCGATGCCGAGCCCGACGAGAAACGCGAGAGCGCCCGTGAGCGAGGCGCTCTCGGTCGTTACGCCATCGGTAATGCGCGACACGACGCGGCCGCGCGGCAGCGTGAAGCCCTCTCGCTGCCCGTAGATCTTGGTGAGCAGCCAGAACAACATTCCCTGGTAGCCGACGATCGCGAAGACCGCCAGGTACAACTGGCTCGACACATCGAACCCGATGGTGCCGATCTCGATGGGGCCGAACAGCAGCGCGATCGAACCGATGATGCCGATCAAGAAAGTAATGAGGCCGGGGTAGAGAAACAGCCAGCGCGGGCTGAACGCCAGCAAGAAGCGCAAATGTCGCCATCCGTCGCGCCAGCTGCGCAAGTGCGGCGGTCGGCTGCGGCCATCTTTTTTGAGGGTGGTCGGAACCTCTGAAACGGGGATGCCCGCCAGGGTCGACTTCACAACCAGTTCGCTCGCGAACTCCATGCCGGTGGTGCGAAGGCCGAGGGCAAGAATCGCGTCGCGGCGGAACCCGCGGAGCCCGCAGTGGAAGTCTTTGATCGGCGAGCGGAAGAACAGTCGGCCGAGCCACGAGAGAACGGGGTTGCCGAGGTACTTGTGCAGGGGCGGCATCGCGCCCGGTTCAATGCCGCCACGAAACCGGTTGCCCATGACGAGGTCGTCGCCCGCGCGCAAGCGCTCGACGAACAAGTCGAGGTTGGCGAAGTCATACGAGTCGTCGGCGTCGCCCATGATGATGAAGGTGCCTCGAGCCGCTTCGAAGCCGCCCATGAGTGCGCTTCCGTAGCCCTTGGCCGGCACGTCAACAACGCGCGCGCCGAGTGATTCAGCGATCTGTTGAGAACCGTCGGTGCTGCCGTTGTCAGCGATGATGACTTCGCCGACCACTCCCGAACGGGCGAGGTAACCGAGGGCCTTTTCAATGCAGATCGCGAGCGTCTCGGCCTCGTTGAGGCAGGGCATCACGATCGAAAGCTCGATGGGTTGCTCGGGCATGGCGATCGTTCTCCCTCGTGACGTGCGATCCCCGGCAGCGCCGGAGGGCTCTCGCCATCCTACTGGCGGTGCGCCGCCTATACTCGGTCACGATCGGGCCGCTCACTCCGCTGGCCTCGCAGTGGGGAGGCCGCGATGTCGATACGGGAAGCGCTCAACGGCCACCACAATTCACTCGGCATCATTCGGCTGGTCTTGGCGGCCGCCGTTATCTTCGACCACGCTTTTCCGCTCGGCGGGTGGGGCACCGCTCCGTTTCTCGCGATGACCCGCGACCAGCAGTCGCTCGGCGGCCTTGCCGTGCTCGGCTTCTTCGCCGTGAGTGGTTACCTCGTGACGAAGAGCGGCTTGACCAACGACGGCATGCAGTTCATTTGGCGTCGGTTTCTTCGTATCTTCCCGGGGTTCTGGACGGTTCTGCTGTTCGGGGCGCTCGTCGTGGGCCCGTCGGTCTATCTGATCGAGGGCCGTTCGCTCGCGACCTATTTCTCGCTCGAACCCGGTGGGCCCATCACCTACTTCACGGCGAACGCGACGCTTCAGATCGGGCAATACGGCATCAACGATGTGTTCGCCGGCAACCCCTTCGGCGGCCCGATCAACGGCTCCATCTGGACTCTGGCCTACGAGTGGCTCTGCTATTTGATCGTCATGGGCCTCATCTTCTTCGGCGTTCTGGCGAAGGCGAAGCTGGTCGTCCCGATCATGACGGGCT